>CAKOVA010000016.1 GCA_934120735.1 uncultured Prevotella sp. | reverse complement strand
GTTAAAAATAAAAAATTGTATATCAATTCGTTCTTATTTGTGTAATTTTGCACATTAAATGAGAACTCCGTCGGTTATAGTTCTGCTGCTGTTCGTCTTTGCCTTCGTCATGGCAGACATGAACAGGTTTGATTCATACGCCAGGCAACAAACGCAACAACGTGACACGCTGGGTGTGGGCGACACCTTGTTACCAATTAAGCGCGATTCCACACTCGACAAACTTCCTGACTCTGTTGCCGCCGACACCACCACATTAGACTCGCTACAGCTGGCTATCCGCAAGCACAATCAACTCATTGACGACTCGATTCGGCTCGACTCGCTCAACAGAAAGAGGGCCAACGGCATCGATGCACCGGTAGAATATACCGCAGAAGATTCGCTGATTTATGATGCGAAGAGCAAAACCACACACCTCTACGGCTCGTCTACCGTGAAATACGAGAACATGGACCTCAAGAGTGAGAAGATATACATGAGTATGGACAGCAACCTGGTGCACGCAACCGGTGCTATTAAAGATACCACAACCAAAGCGTTGGAAGGCACTCCCGTGTTCAAATTGGGGCAAGATTCGTACGAAAGCGATACCATGGCGTTCAACTTCAAGACCAAGAAGGGGCTCATCAACAACGTTTACACCCAACAAGAAGAGGGATTCTTGCGTAGTGAGCGGTCAAAGCGCGATTCTTCGGGCGTGGTGTACATGGAACACGGCCGATATACCACCTGCGATAAAAAGCATCCCGACTTCTATATCGCACTTTCGAGGGGCAAAATACGCCCGGGCAAGGACGTTGTTTTCGGTCCTGCCCATCTGGTAGTGGCCGACGTTCCGCTGCCTCTTGCCGTTCCATACGGTTTCTTCCCCTTTACCAAGAGCTATTCATCAGGCTTCATCATGCCGTCTTACGGCGATGAGATGGATCGTGGTTTCTATCTTAGGGACGGCGGATATTATTTCGCTATCAGTGACAAAATCGACTTAAAGCTGCTTGGCGAGATCTACACCAAGGGTTCTTGGGGCGTTTCACTGGCCAGCAATTACAATAAAAGATATCGCTATAGCGGTAGTATATTTCTCAGTTACCAGGATTCAAAGACGGGTGACAAGGGCTTACCTGACTTCTCTCGGCAGCAAAGTTATAAGATACAATGGAGCCACCGACAAGATCCGAAAGCCAATCCCTTTAGCTCGCTGTCGGCAAGTGTCAACTTCGCCTCCTCCAGTTACGAACGCAACAATCTCACAAGCTTGTATAATCCGCAGGCACTCACGCAAAGTACCCGTACATCTTCTGTGAGTTGGAGCACCACCTTCTCAAGTATCGGCTTGTCACTGAGTAGTTCCATGAACCTATCTCAGAACATGCGCGACTCGTCTATCGCCCTGACAATGCCCGACCTGAACATCAGCATCAGCCGCTTCTACCCCTTCAAGCGCAAGCATGTGGTTGGCAATGAGCGGTGGTACGAGAAGATTGCCGTAAGCTACACAGGTCGCTTCTCCAACTCTATCCAAACAAAAGAGGACAAATTGTTCAAGTCGAATCTCATCAAAGACTGGAGAAACGGTTTCCAGCACGACATTCCGGTCAATGCCAACTTCACGCTTTTCGACTATCTCAACGTCAATCCGTCGTTCAATTTCACCGACCGCATGTACACAAACAAGATACATCGGTCGTGGGACGCAGCCTCTCAAAAGGTTGTGAACGACACAACGTACGGCTTTCACAACGTCTATAACTGGTCACTCAACTTGGGTATGTCTACCAAGCTCTATGGTATGTTCATCCCAAATCGCAAGATTTTCGGCGATAAGGTACAGGCCATCCGCCACGTCTTAACCCCTTCCGTTTCGTTCAGCTATGCTCCTGACTTCGGTGCGCGCCGCTATGGCTATTACGATTACTATCAAAAGACCGACGCCGACGGCAATGTGTCGCTCGTTGGATATTCACCTTACGAGAACGGAATGTACTCTGTACCGGGCAGAGGACGCAGCGGAAACATATCATTCGACCTAGGCAACAACGTAGAAATGAAGGTTAAGAGCGACAAAGACTCAACGGGAATGAAGAAAGTGAGCATCATCGACGAGCTGGGATTATCGATGTCGTACAACATGGCGGCCAAAGAAAAGCCGTTGAGCGACCTGAACATGCGCATCAGATTGAAGTGGTGGAAGAACTACACCTTCAACCTCAACGCGCGCTTTGCATCGTATGCCTACGAATTAGACGAGAATGGCAGACCCTACGAGGGCAATCATACGGAATGGGGAATGGGCCGTTTCGGTCGTTTCCAGGGCATGTCGCAAAACATCTCGTACACACTGACACCTGAAAAAATAAAAAAACTCTTCACTGGCAGCCATGATGAAGAGGATGAAGATGAACTAAATAAGAACGATATTGAAGGCCGTGACACCGACATAGAGAGCAACATTGATGACAACATGATTGAGGGGCAGCATGGAGCGAAGAAGAAACAAAAGGCTGGCAAGGCCGAAACCGATGACGATGGCTTCATGGCGTTCAAGATACCATGGTCACTTACCTTCGGTTATGGTATCACCATGAGTGAGAATAGGGATATCAAAAAGTTCAATTATAAGACCATGCGCTATCCCTACAAGTTCACTCAGACCCTTAATGTCAGCGGTAATGTTCGCATCAGTGATGGATGGAACATCAGCTTCTCATCGGGTTACGACTTCGAGAACCATGCCATGTCGATGACAACGGCATCACTTCAGCGCGATCTTCACTGCTTCAACATGAGCTGCTCCGTGGTGTTGGCCCCTTATACCAGCTACAATTTCACGTTTAGGGCCAACGCTGCCACCTTAGCCGACGCACTGAAATACGATAAACGCAGCGGCTACAGCAATGCTGTGCAGTGGTATTGAGATATAGTTGACAAGTTTACAAGTTGACGAGTTTACGAGTTGATGGTTCATAAACTCACACATTGCAACGACAATCCTCATAAGTTGAAAGCTGAAAGTTCAATGTTCAAATCTCAAAGTTCAAAGTTTAAACCTCAATGTTCAAAGTACATCTTTCTTTCTCGTTAAATACAATCCTACAAAGGTGAGCAAACCGTTGAGCAAGAGCAATTCGTAACCAAAATGATAGTGCCACAAATGCTGCGCAACGGCATCCAACACATAGCATAACACGGGTGCGGCAATGGCTAAACAGGGTACCCATCGGTCGTTTACACGGTACTTTGTGAGCAGTCCAAAGGCAAACAATCCCAACAAAGGTCCATAAGTATACGACACCAATATATAGATAGCGTCAATCAGGTTGGTTGAGTTGAACGCCCTGAACATCAGGATGAACAAGACAAACACTACGCCCATGGCGGCATGAACACGATGTCTGAGCCGTTCATCGGCAGGCTTTTGACAAATGTCCACGCAGTAAGTAGTGGTCAAAGCCGTCAAGGCAGAGTCGGCACTGCTGAACGATGTCGCCACAATGCCAATGGTAAAGAACACCACCACCATGGCACCTAACTCGCCCGTCGCTGCAAACATGGGCAACAACTCATCGCCTGTGGACGGCAGAGGCACACCCTGTTGCGCGGCCAACATAGACAACAGCACGCCTAACGCCAAGAACAACAGGTTGACAGGCACGAAGGCAAGTCCGTAGGTACACATGTCTTTCTGTGCCTCTCGCAAGGTCTTGCACGTCAAATTCTTCTGCATCATGTCCTGATCGAGCCCCGTCATCACGATAACGATAAAGATACCACTCACAAATTGCTTCCAAAAATTCTGTTTAGACAGCCAATCATCAAACACGAAGATGCGACTTCTGTCATCCTGCGCGATGGCTTTCACGGCCTCAACCACATTCATATCAAGCATGGACATCACCTGTACGATGATGAAGATGAGTGCTGTGAACATGCAAAAGGTTTGAAACGTATCGGTCCACACCAAGGTCTTGATGCCTCCACGCCGCGTATACAGCCAGATAAGCGACACCAGCATCAACGCAGTAACCATGAAAGGCACCCCGATGTCATCGAGTACAAACCGCTGTAAGAGCATGCACACCACATAAAACTTAACCGCCGAACCCGACATTTTGGATAACAAAAAGAACCAAGCACCGGTTTTATACGAACGAGTTCCCAAGCGTTGTTGCAGATAAGTGTAGATGGTGGTGAGATTCAGACGATAGTAAATGGGCAACAACACAAAGGCCACCGCCACATAACCCAGCACAAAGCCCAGACAAGTTTGCAGGTAGGTCATACCAATGGTATTGACCATGCCCGGCACGGACACGAAGGTGACACCCGAAACCGATGCACCTATCATGCCAAAGGCCACAAAATACCAGGGCGACTGTCGGTTTCCGCGATAAAAAGTATCGTTTGTGGCATGCCTTGTCGTCATCCTACTCAGTAACAACAAGGCCGCAAAATAGCCTAACAACGTAAGAACAATCGTCATGTTTTTCATGCAAAGTTAACAAATCTCGCATGTATTGACCCACAAATACAATCTTTTTCTTACCTTTGTTGGTGATAAAACCAGGCTTATCGGCCTATTTCGGGCCATCTGAATCATAAACCCAACAAAAAAAAGACAACAATGTTGAACAAACAAAAGAAATTCATACTTCAGGAAAACGACATTCCTACACAGTGGTACAACATACAAGCCGACATGGTGAACAAGCCCTTGCCGCCGCTTAACCCAAAGACCAAGCAGCCAGTTTCGGCAGAAGACCTGTCGCACATCTTCAGCTTAGCATGCTCCAAGCAAGAGCTTGACACCGAACACCGATGGATTGACATTCCCGAAGCGGTGCTGGACAAGTACAAATACTACCGCTCCACCCCACTGGTTCGTGCCTATGCGCTGGAGAAAGCCTTGGACACACCGGCGCATATTTATTTCAAAAACGAGAGTGTGAACCCGCTTGGCTCGCACAAACTCAACTCGGCACTTGCCCAATGCTACTACTGCAAGCAAGAAGGCACCACGAACGTTACCACCGAGACGGGTGCCGGACAATGGGGAGCAGCCCTGAGTTATGCGGCAAAGACTTTCGGATTAGAAGCTGCCGTGTACCAAGTGAAGATTTCGATGCAGCAAAAACCCTACCGCAGTAGTATCATGCGCACCTTCGGAGCCACCGTGGAAGGCTCGCCATCGATGTCAACAAGAGCCGGAAAGGACATCATCACGCGCGATCCTCTTCATCAGGGAAGCCTCGGAACAGCCATCTCTGAAGCCATCGAGCTGGCTACTACCACACCCAACTGCAAGTACACGCTGGGATCTGTGCTTAACCATGTGGCACTACATCAAACTGTTATCGGCTTGGAAGCAGAGAAACAAATGGAGATGGCGGGCGAGTATCCCGACATTGTGATTGCTTGTTTCGGGGGAGGCAGTAACTTTGGCGGACTGACCTTCCCCTTCATGCGGCATACTATCTTGGAAGGAAGACAGACAGAGTACATTGCTGCCGAGCCCAGCAGCTGTCCAAAACTAACCCGAGGCAAGTTTGAGTACGACTTTGGTGACGAGGCTGGCTACACACCCCTGCTGCCCATGTACACGTTGGGACACGACTTCAAGCCCGCAAACATTCATGCCGGCGGCTTACGCTATCATGGTGCGGGCATGATTATCTCACAATTGGCAAAAGACAAGCTGATGCATGGCGTGGACATTCCACAGTTAGAGGCATTCGATGCCGGTATTCTTTTCTCTCGAACCGAAGGCATCATCCCGGCTCCAGAGAGCTGTCACGCCATCGCAGCCACCATTCGTGAGGCACAAAAGTGCAAAGAAAGCGGTGAAGAGAAGGTGATTCTCTTTAATCTCTCGGGCCATGGACTCATCGACATGACGGCATACGACAGTTATTTGAGTGGCGATTTGCGCAATTATAACATCACCGATGAAGAAATTGCGGACAGCCTCAAAGATGTTCCCAAGGTGTAATTTTCTTGACAACACACCGCTTCATATTTGGCGTATTTGCAAACCAACCTACCTTTTGGTGCAAATACGCCAAATATGAGCAACTTTCATAAGTAATTAACGCACAGAGAGTTATATCTTTTACAGCCACTTTTAGCATTCAATTTCAAAACAATTTCAAGCCAAGAGCATTGCTTTTAGTGCGCAAGAGCAATGCTTTTGAAGCACAAACTCATATAGATTGACCGCCAAAGTGATGTAGATTGACCGCCAAAGTCATTGCATTGAAGGAAAAACAGGATATTGATGACAGATCAATTGGATGTTTGCTTCCTTCCAGCCTATCGATTTTTTCTATTTCATCACTTTTGACGTGCCATTTTTAGGGCTTAAAATGATGAAAATATCCAACATTTTTTGGTGTGTAATGGCATGTTATTTCACCTGGCACACTGCTCCTTTGATTTGTTAAGTCCTTAAATTCGTTGTTGAAATCAATGATGGCGGAGCGTGTGTAGCGACACAAAATAGCAACCAGCTTGTCACGCAATTATAAAAAATATGAAAAGGTAGGCACATTCAGATTTATTTCGTACTTTTGCATAAAATAGGCTGCGCCTTAATATAGAAAGTAAACTCTCTCTATACTCGGCTTGCACTATCTTTAAATAAAACAGGCTGCACCTCAGCAGTTCAAACGCAGTTTGACTGCCTTCGGTTTGCGCTGTTTTTGCATAAAATAGGCTGCGCCTCAACAAAGCAAACCGTCTTGAATGCTTTTGGCGGGCTCTATCCATCAGAATCGGGAAAAAATAGCTATTTTATCATATATGAATATCTTAGAATTGAGTGAACAGGAGATTGGTCGCAGACAAAGTCTCCAAGAGTTACGAAATATGGGCATCGACCCTTATCCTGCCGCAGAGTTTCCTACCAATGCGTTCAGCACAGATATAAAGGCTGACTATCAAGACGGTGAGGAAAAGCGAGAAGTGGTGATAGCAGGCCGCATGATGACGCGACGCGTGATGGGCAAGGCCAGTTTTGTAGAATTGCAAGACTCCAAAGGCCGTATACAAGTGTACGTTACGCGCGATGACATCTGCCCGGATGAGAACAAAGATTTGTACAACGTGGTATTCAAACGCCTGTTGGACATTGGCGATGTCATTGGCATCAAGGGTTTTGTGTTCAAAACTCAAACAGGTGAAATATCGGTACACGCACAAAGTTTAACACTGTTGAGCAAGGCCTTAAAGCCTCTACCCATCGTGAAATACAAAGATGGAGTGGCCTACGACAAGTTTGACGACCCCGAATTGCGCTATCGCCAACGCTATGTCGACCTGATTGTCAACGATGGCGTGAAAGATACGTTTTTGCAACGTGCTACGGTTTTGCGCACTATGCGCAAGGTGTTGGACGAGGCTGGCTACACAGAAGTGGAGACTCCTACCCTGCAGGCCATTGCCGGTGGTGCCAGCGCGCGCCCATTCATCACACACTTCAATGCGCTGAACACCGATATGTACATGCGCATCGCCACCGAACTGTACTTAAAACGACTGATAGTGGGCGGTTTTGAAGGCGTGTATGAAATCGGAAAGAACTTCCGTAACGAGGGAATGGATCGCAATCACAATCCTGAATTCACCTGTATGGAATTGTATGTGCAGTACAAAGACTACAACTGGATGATGGCGTTTACTGAAAAACTGCTGGAAACCATTTGCATTGCCGTCAACGGTAGTGCCGAACGGGAGGTTGACGGACAGATGATTAGCTTCAAAGCTCCTTACCGACGCTTGCCCATTCTGGATGCCATCAAAGAAAAGACGGGGTATGACCTCAACGGAAAGAATGAAGACGAGATAAGAGAAATCTGCAAAAAGCTCGACATGGAGGTGGATGAGAGCATGGGTAAAGGCAAGTTGATTGACGAGATATTTGGCGAGTTCTGCGAAGGAACGTTCATTCAACCCACGTTCATCACAGATTACCCCGTGGAAATGTCACCGCTTACCAAGATGCACCGAAGCAAACCTGGACTGACAGAACGCTTTGAACTGATGGTGAACGGCAAGGAATTGGCGAATGCCTACTCTGAATTGAACGACCCAATCGACCAAGAAGAGCGTTTCAAGGAGCAAATGAAATTGGCTGACAAGGGTGACGACGAGGCCATGATTATCGACCAAGACTTCCTGCGTGCGCTGCAATATGGCATGCCTCCCACATCGGGTATCGGCATTGGCATCGACCGTTTGGTGATGTTGATGACCGGAAAGACGTTCATACAAGAAGTGTTGTTCTTCCCACAAATGAAACCTGAGAAGAAAATACCGCAGAGTACGGTGGAAGAATGGGCAGCCATTGGCGTTCCGGAGCAGTGGGTTCCTGTGTTCAGAAAGGCAGGATACAACCTGATTTCTGACATCGCACAGGTAAAGGCACAGGCCTTGCAAATGAATGTTTGCGGGGTGAACAAGAAATATAAATTGGGCTATGACAATCCGAAGGTTGAACAATTCCAACAATGGATTGACAACAGCCAGAAATAATTCATCATGCACAATTCATGATTCACACGCTTCTCGCTAACTATCAATTGGATTGAGAAAAAGAAGAATCATGACTTGTGAACAATCAGGATGAATTATGAATTAAGAATTATGAATTACAACTGCGGCAAGATAGCAATCATCGGGGGCGGAAGTTGGGCCACAGCCATCGCCAAAATCGTGGTGAGCCATGCTCATCACATTGGGTGGTACATGCGAAGAGACGACCGCATCGAGGATTTTAAGCGTCTGGGACACAATCCCGCCTATCTGACAAGCGTGCGTTTCAACACCGATGAGATTTTTTTCTCATCAGACATCAACACCATCACTGGTGCTTACGACACGCTGGTCTTCGTGACACCTTCGCCCTACTTCAAGAGTCACCTGCGGAAACTCAAAACCCGTCTGCGCGACAAGTTCATCATCACTGCCATCAAGGGTATTGTTCCCGACGAAAACCTGGTGTGTTCAGAGTATTTCCACCAAGTGTTTGACGTGCCATACGAGAACTTAGCCGTGATTGGAGGGCCGTCGCATGCAGAAGAAGTGGCCATGGATCGCTTGTCTTACCTCACTATTGGCTGCGCTGACATACAGAAAGCGGAGTCGTTTGCCGAATTCATTGCCAGCGATGTCATCAAGACCAAAACCTCATCGGACGTGATTGGCATCGAATATTCGTCGGTTCTGAAGAACGTTTACGCCATCGCTTCGGGCATTTGCAGCGGACTGAAATACGGTGACAACTTCCAAGCCGTGCTCATTGCGAATGCGGTTCAGGAGATGTCTCGGTTCCTCACAGCCGTCCATCCCATTGAACGTAGTGCGTACGACTCGGTTTATTTGGGCGATTTGCTGGTGACGTCATACTCCAACTTCTCGCGCAACCGCACCTTTGGCACCATGATTGGCAAGGGATATTCGGTGAAAAGCGCGCAGATTGAGATGGAGATGATTGCCGAAGGATATTTCGGAACCAAATGCATGAAAGAGATTAACCGGCACATGCACGTGAACATGCCGATTTTAGATGCTGTGTACAACATTTTGTACGAGCACATCAGCCCACAAATAGAAATCAAATTATTAACAGATTCATTTAGATAACTTGAAGATGAAAAGTATTAGTTTAGACATCACAAAAGCCACTCAGTTCTTGAAACCTGGCACAATAGAGGCCTATGAAGGAAAGGTAAAAGACGTACAAGAAGCGCTTGAAAACGGCACTTGTCCGGGAAACGATTTCTTAGGATGGTTACATTTGCCTTCTTCCATCACACCTGCGTTTCTTGACGAAGTACAGGCATGCGCCAACACCTTACGCGAAAAGTGCGAAGTGGTAGTGGTTGCCGGTATTGGCGGAAGCTACTTGGGCGCTCGTGCCGTGATAGAGGCCTTGGGAAATTCATTCGCTTGGTTGGTAAACGACAAGAAGAATCCTGCCATTCTCTTTGCAGGAAACAACATTGGCGAGGACTATTTGGCAGAACTTACCGACTACTTGAAGGACAAGAAGTTTGGTGTCATCAACATATCTAAATCGGGTACCACCACTGAAACGGCTCTTACCTTCCGCTTGTTGAAGAAACAATGCGAGGCACAACGTGGCAAAGAAGAGGCAAAAGACGTGATTGTGGCCATCACCGACGCAAAAAAAGGTGCCGCGCGCACATGCGCCGACAAAGAGGGATACAAGAGTTTTGTCATTCCTGACAATGTAGGCGGTCGCTTCTCCGTACTCACTCCTGTTGGATTACTGCCCATTGCCTGCGCTGGTTTCGACATTAAAGCTTTGATACAGGGTGCTGCCGACATGGAAAAGTCAACTGGGAAAGATGTGACATTGCAGGAGAACATAGCCGCACAGTACGCTGTTGTGCGTCATGCACTGTATCGCGAAATGGGCAAGAAGATTGAGATTATCGTCAACTTCCAACCTAAACTGCACTTCATCGGTGAGTGGTGGAAACAACTTTACGGTGAGAGTGAGGGAAAAGACCATCTGGGCATTTATCCTGCCGCATGCGACTTCACCACCGATTTGCACTCCATGGGACAGTGGATACAAGAGGGCGAACGTTCAATCTTTGAAACTGTGATTAGTGTTGAGCAGCCTAATAAGAAGATGTTGTTCCCCAAAGATGAGGAAAATCTGGACGGTTTGAACTTCTTGGCAGATAAACGAGTAGACGAAGTGAACAAGATGGCCGAGCTGGGTACACGACTGGCGCACGTTGATGGTGGCGTTCCCAACATCCGCATCAGCCTTCCAGAACTGAACGAGTATTACATCGGACAGCTGCTTTACTTCTTCGAGATAGCCTGTGGCATCAGCGGAAACCTCCTTGGCGTGAATCCTTTCAACCAACCTGGTGTGGAAGCGTACAAGAAGAACATGTTTGCCTTGCTCAACAAGCCTGGCTACGAAGCTGAAAGCAAGGCCATACAAGAGCGTTTGGCTAACGAAAAATAAGATTGAATGTTTGAAAACGAAATACATGATTATTTGAGAAAGCATGACTTTGCGGCGTTCCAACCCAAAGTCGTGCTTTTTGATATGGACGGTGTGCTGTACAATTCCATGCCTCATCACGCCGTTGCGTGGAAAGAATCGATGAAGACTTTCGGTCTTGACATGACCGAAGCGGATGTGTATGCCACTGAAGGAATGAAGGGTGTAGACACCATCAGAATGATGGTTAAGCAACAACAAGGTCGTGACATTTCAGAAGAAGAGGCGCAAAAGATGTACGATGAGAAAGGTAGACTGTTTCATCAAATGCCCGAAGCACCTATTTTTGACGGGGTACTCGACCTCATGAGCAAGATAAAAAAGAGCGGATTGAACATTGGAATCGTTACAGGTAGTGCGCAAAGGAAATTGATTAAGCGGCTTGTAAACGATTTTCACCACTTCGTATCTGAAGAGAATATTGTCACAGCCTATAGCATCAAGCACGGAAAACCTGCGCCCGACCCATATTTGAAGGGCTTACAACTAACGGGAAACCATCAACCTTGGGAAGGAATTGTGGTGGAGAATGCGCCCATGGGCATACGAGCAGGCGCGGCGGCTCAAATCTTTACGGTAGCCATCAACAGTGGTCCACTACCCGACAGCACCCTTAGAAAAGAAGGTGCCGACCTACTTTTCCATCAAATGACTGAGTTTTGTGCGGTCTGGGAACAGCTTTTGGATGCGGCCAAACACGCTTAAACCCATCTTTAACCAACGGTCAAGGATGGTAAGATGTAAGATGTCCACCTACAAAATGTTAGGTGACTACTGGTAAAATGTATAATAACCACCAACAAAACGTAAGATGACCACCAACAAAATAAAAGATGACCACTAACAAAATAAAAGATGACAACCAACAAAACGTAAGATGACCGTTAACAAAACGTAAGATGACCACCAACATATACTTACCACATACCATCATTTTGCGGCGGATTTTTGTTTTAACCGCCGCATTATTGCTTGGCGTAATGAAGCTCCTGGCACAGCAATGTTTGGTGTGTGATGCCATTACCCGCATCCCTATTCGCGACGTGGAGGTGCATGCGAACGGCAAATTTGTTGGAAAAACCACCTACAGAGGACTAATATCCTTACCTTACAATACAAAGAGTGCCACTTTCTACAAACGCAACTACCTGAAAGAAACACTCTCTGCAGAAGAAATTAGGAAAGACACGGTCTTCCTCTTCCCCGCAGAATACAGCATTGACGAAGTGACTATTTGGGGAAAGCACATGCAAAATATTGACAGTCTGAAAGCCAATCGCCCCTACATGCCACCAGACCATGACGCATCCCATGGCTTCTTTGAGTTCGATTTAGCCAAGATGCTCGACTTTAGGAAGAAGAGAGACATGAAACACCTCAGACAGTTGAAGGAGGCATTCCGCAAGATAGACGCCGCAGAAGACCCCATAGAAAAGGCCTACCGCGAAACGTTACGCGAGCGAGAGAGGCAAGAACAACGGGAAAAGCGGCGCTAAATGAGCACCGCTGTTCCGCTTACTGCCACCATTAACATGCTCCCCGACTGTCCAATGGTTTCATAATCGATGTCAATACCCACGACAGCATTCGCACCCAAAGCTTCTGCTCGTTCTTGCATCTCGTGCAAAGAAGTATCCTTCGCCTCACGAAGAACCTTCTCATAAGCATTGCTACGGCCGCCAATAACGTCGCGTATACCGGCAAAGAAATCCTTCAGTACATTGGCGCCGATAATGGTTTCGCCCGTTACGACGCCCTTGTATTCCAGAATTTTTTGACCTTCAACAGTAGGAGTTGTGGTTAACAGCATTTATTATGACTTTCTAAATAGTGATGCAATCCAAAGTAATAAGACGGCACCCACTACGGCTGTTCCTAAAGAGCCAATGGTTCCACCCCAAGAGATGTTGAACAAACTCAATGTCCATCCACCTACAACACCACCAATGATACCCAGCAGAAGGTTCATCCAAAAGCCGAAACCGCCACCACGCATAATCTTACCAGCAATAAAGCCAGCCAAACATCCAATAATAATTGATCCAATAAGTCCAAACATAATCTTTATTTTTTAAATTAACACAAATTTCTTTCAGTTCCGTTCCATGCGACTATCAGTTACATGGCCAGACGGTTAAAGAAGAACCAAGTTAAGGCCACCTTGCAATATGAATGAAACTCTTGATCCAAAGCATCATTCATCCCATGTAGTACACGTCCCTTTAGGGAAGAACAGGTTTGCCTGCGTCCTCCCAACCTAAGATTCCGTCACGGAGATTAACCACCTTAAAACCAGCCTTTACAAGTTTTTGAGCGGCCAACATGCTGCGTTTGCCCGAACGACAATAGACATACACCGGATTGGTGTGATCCAACTTTGCCTTGGCTTTGTCAATAAAGTCAGGCTGCTGCACATCAATATTTTCGGCATTGGCGATGTGTCCTTGCGAATACTCATCGGCCGAGCGCACATCCAGCAATTGAACATGGCTGTCATAGAGGGCGTTTTCAAACTCGTCTGCTGTCACAGACTCTATTCCTTGATGACTGGAACAGCTTGCAAATAGCGTACTTAACATCACGACAATAATACCTTTCAATAAATTGCTCATCCGTTTAGTTGTCCTTTATCATCCTCAAAGTTAGAAAAAAAAGTTGAAACTATCAAATAAATCTTACAAAAGTTCACTACTTACGACATATTTTATTTCTGTCTATGGCCGCAGCTATCTCCTTTTGAAGAATGCGTCTGACACAAAACACGAATGCCTACCTTTTCCACAAGTCGTGGCTTTTTGCGTTCCAAACATAAAAATTTTTCTCTGTAGTTTTGCCTCAATTTGTTTTTTTCTCTACTTTTGTGAAGTAACAACATTAAACGGAAAGCGATGAAAACCAAGACTTTTATTCTCTTATTGTTCCTTACTGTCTTGTCCATAGACGCATCGGCACAAGGCCGAATGATGCCCAATCTCGACAAGGTAACCATCTTTTCAAAAGGCGCACAGGTATACCGTCACAAACAAGTGGCCCTGCAGGCCGGCGAACAAACGCTCAGTTTCACGGGACTGTCACCCTACATAGGCGTCAACAGCATACAGGTCAAGGCTGAAAGCAATGTGACAATACTTGGCGTCAGTCAGCGATTCATTCGTCCCGACAGTGCCATGCTTTCCAGCCAGCTGCGTGCTGCCGAAGCTGCACTAAAGAAAGCACGCAACCGCCTGGCTGAGGTAAAAGCCAAGCGAACGGTGATGAAGTCGCAACTGGAGATGGTGAAAACCAACAGTTCCACAGCTGCACGCACCGTTGCGACACCCCTCGAAGCCATCAAGCAGCTCAACCAATATTATTATGACGAAACCATGGCCATCAACAAGCGGCTCATCGGTCTCGACGAAGAAGAGCAGCAGGCCAACCACAATGTGGAAAAACAACAAGAAGTTATAGACTCCATCGCCGGACTCAATACCAAACGGCTCACCGTAATCGATGTCAAGGTTGATGCTCCGCGAGCTTCTAACGCCAACTTCACCTTTGTCTACTACGTCAATGGGGCATCATGGTACCCCACCTACGAACTCCGTTCCGCCAGCACTGCTGCTCCCCTGCAACTCACCTACAAGGCCAACATCACGCAACAAACCAATGAAGACTGGCGCAACGTGCCCGTCACACTGTCGTCGGCCAATCCAAATCGCAGCAATGTGTCGCCTGAGCTCAAGACTTATTGGCTCGACTATGACCTCGCCGCACCCACCTACGACTTTGGTATAGATAACAATCGCATCTCTGGCACTATCACCGACGAGGAAGACAATCCCGTCATCGGCGCCACTATCCAAGTGAAAGGCACCACCATCGGCACCGTAAGCGACATTGACGGACACTACACGCTCACGTTGCCCAATGGCAATCGCAACGTGGAAGCGAGCTATATTGGTATGGTAACACAAGTGAAGCAAGCCACAGGAAACCGCCTCGACTTCCGCATGGAAAATAACAAACTGGCATTGGAAGAAGTGGTGGTCAAGGGATTTGGAAGCAAAAGCACGAGATCGAACGCGAAATTTACAGCTCCAGTGATAAAGGCCGACAGGGAGGTGAAGGCTGAAAGCATCGCTGATGAAAACAGCATGGATGTTAGTTCCACTGCTGCCAAGTTTGGATACGAGTTCGAGATAGGGCATCCGCTGACCATTCTCTCCGACAACAAGCCCGTGAGTTGCCAGATAGGCAAATACCAATTACCCACCACCTATGCTTATAAGGGCGTTCCCAAGATTGACAAGAGCGCTTTCCTCGTGGCTGATGTCACCGGCTGGAACGAGCTGAACCTTATTCAGGGAGAAGCCTCCGTGTTCTTCGACAACAGCTATGTGGGCAAAACCATCCTCAATCCCGACCAGCAAAGCGATACCCTCCACCTCGCCATGGGGCGCGACAACGGCATCCACATCGAGCGGAAACTCATCAAGAACAACACCTCCCGCAGACTACTGGGTAGCAGCAGAGTACAAACCATTAACTGGGAAATCAGCATACGCAATGCCCGAGCCGAACAAGTGGTCATCAGCATTTACGACCAACTGCCCGTCTCGAGAAATTCAAGCATCACCGTCACGCCTCAGGAACTAAGTGGCGGACAACTCGACAAGCTGAACGGACAGGTAGTCTGGAAGCTGAAACTTGCACCAGGTGAAGTTAAAAAACTGTCGTTAGGCTATCAGGTGAAGTATGACAAATATCATCAACTCACTATAGAATAAGGAGAAAATCGGAGTACCTGACTTATAAAGCCCATCTATTCATTGCGCACACGCTGGCTGTGTAGGGCAAAAAGTTTTAGAGTTAGCAACTCATCGCATCAACAGTCATATACCTGTCGTTTTACTACCTTGACTTTTTGATTGATGATGGGTACCCACTAAAAGATTTATTGCATTTCACCATGAAGGCTGAATTCATCACTCGAAATTCAGCCTTCATTGTGTTTCATTGTATTCACTAAAACACAACCTCTTCCATCATGAAGGAATATCGTAAGATGTATCATTTACGAATCGAGAAGAATGCCCACAAAGCAGCTCAACGGTCAGCCCCGCGGCCTGTATCTCCTGAACTTATCGGATGGCACCACGCGCAAAGTCGTGGTAAAATAACAAGAAGTTCGTATGCAGCACCCCGTCTTTTTTGGGATTAGGCGTAAAGATGATGGAAGAATCATCAGCCATTTAAGAAAAGACGGGGTGGCGCTTTTGTCCAAAAAGATGACAATAAAACCAGCCATGGCGAATGGGGCTTCCAGAAAAAATCAATAGGCTTACGAGGAGCATAAGCGTAAAGATTTGACTGAAAAATTCACAATTATTCCCCAAAAGCATCAAGATGACGCTACTAGATGCACGCTTTTGTTCGGCAAAATGCATGACATTGAGCTTTAAAAGCATGCTTATTGCGGTACAATAACAATGCTTTAATAAACAAAACTGGCAACTATGAGGGCTAAAAATCACCGCAATATATCTAACACATTGTAAAACAACAAATTACAAAACCCGTTCATTTTGAGCGTATTTGCGACTGGTTGCCAACCTATTGATAAATATCGCAAATATAGCGAGGTGTTTGTCAAGAAAAAAGATGGATGATGCAAGGGTGCGAAGGCCCTCATCTGCGATGCGTAGTAGTACGATTCCTCATGGTACGCCAATAGCGGAAGACCGTTGGAACTCGGCTCCTTTATTTAGGTAAGATTATTTGCTGAAAAAACGAACCATTTCTTTTGTTTCAACAACGATTCTAACTCTAAGTTTGATATTCAACAACATAACGTTAAAATAAAGAGCTATGCAGTTGATAAATAATTTTATGTCACGCTACAGCTTTTATCATTTTTTTTGTTTATCTTTGCAAACACTTCATTGTCCGAAGGCAGATTCCAATTCCTCCAACAAGAGTTTGGGCGCCTGTCGGACAGGTAAAAGTTTATTATTAACAACAATTTATGGACGACTATCATTCGGAAAAAAGTAACGAAAGGTAGAAGAGTAGTCTCCAGGAGGCTAATCTTCGACCCCATGAACCATGGAGATTAGCGAAAATGAGAACTTACTGGAACATCAACGAAATACTTAGGCCCATCGAGGAATGGCAGCCTAATTGCTGGATTCAGGTGACCTGTCCAACAGAGGAAGACCAACAAGAGCTGGAAGAACGCTTCCAAATACCCGATTATTTCTTGCAAGACGTCAGCGATACCGACGAGCGTGCCCGCTACGAATATGACGATGGCTGGATGCTCATCATCCTGCGTATCCCCTACGTCAAAGAGATACGCTCTCGCACTCCCTACACAACGGTTCCTTTGGGCATCATCCACAAGCGCGACGTAACCATCACGGTGTGCTATTACGAAACTAACATGATGATAGACTTTGTGAGCTATCAGCAAAAGCGAGGCTCGGGCTTCACCGACTATGTTGACTTGACCTTCCGTTTGTTCCTCTCCAGCGCCGTTTGGTACTTGAAACGACTGAAGCAGATCAGCACCCTCATAGAGAAAGCCAAGCACAACCTGGACCACGAGGTGAACAACGAAAGCCTCATCGGACTGAGCCGACTGCAGGACTCGCTCACCTATTTTATCACCTCCATACGCGGCAACGAAAACTTGTTGGCCAAGCTGAAGTTCAAGTTGCAGGTAGACGAACTGGATGCCGACCTGATAGAAGACGTCAACATCGAGATGACGCAGGCCCGAGAGACTACCAGCATCTACGCCAACATCCTCGAATCGACCATGGACACGTACTCGAGCATTATCAACAACAACGTGAACACGGTGATGAAAACACTTACTTCGGTTTCCATCCTGATGATGTCAACTACCCTGGTGGCATCACTCTATGGCATGAACGTCATCAACGGCATGGAAACCTACAAGTACGGTTTTATCGTAGCCTTTGGCATTTCCATCCTCGTGGCCGTGGTTTCATGGGCCATCATGCGCCACAAACGAATGCTGTAGACCGAGCATGGACAGACTCTAAAACAGACAAAACAATAAAAAAATCACTATTGTTTAGGAAATTAGCATATTTTTATATAAGTTTGCAACATCTAATGCCCTTACTATCGGCATGACAATCATCTACATAGACGAAGTGAAGGCAAACAAGTGACACATCCAGGATGTGTCAAAGCACCGGAAAACCAAATCATAAACTTAAAACAGTGAACTGATGGACTCTCAAGAAAACACCCCGAAGCAGGGTAATTTAGAAAGCGAGAAACAAGTTGTAGGCACCGAAAACACGGTTGAACCAGCAAACAGTGAAACATCCGAAGAAGAAAAGGGAACGAATGTAGAACCACAACAAACGACCGTGGAAGAGGCTGAGCCGCAAGAGAACAAGGCCGAACAAGAGCCTGTGAGCGAACCTACCGAAGAGCAAACAGAGCAACCTGAGGCGACAAAACAGGAAGAAGAAACGCCAAAAGAGGAAGAAGCTCCGAAGATTTACGCAACGAAGCAAGAGGTTCTGGACAGACTGAAGGAGATTGTCAACAGCGATGAATACCCACAGAAGAGCGAACTTGACTTGCTCAAGACCACTTTCTACAAGCTGCATCTGGCCGAACGAGAGGCACAGCAGAAGGAATACCTTGAGAATGGTGGCGATCCGGAGCATTATCAGATAGTGCCAGACAAGCTTGAAGAAAGCCTTAAAACAGAGATGGCCATCATCAAAGAGAAGCGGGCTAAGATATTTCAACAGCAAGAGGCAGAGAAAGAAGAGAATCTGAAAAAGAAACTTGAGATTATTGACAAAATCAAGGCGATGGCCACATCGCCCGACGAAGCCAACAAATCGTTCCAAGCGTTCAAGTCATTACAACAGCAATGGAAAGAGATTAAGGCCGTACCCGCAGAGAACGCTAGCGAACTGTGGCGCAACTACCAGCTGTACGTTGAGCAATTTTACGACTTGCTGAACCTCAATCGGGAAGCCCGCGAATATGATTTCAAGAAAAACCTGGAGCTGAAGACGAAGCTGTGTGAAACGGCTGAGAACCTCGCCAACGAAGAAGACGTAATTAGTGCCTTCCACCAATTGCAGGAATTGCATCAGCAATACCGCGAAATTGGACCGGTAGCCAAAGAACTGCGCGAAGAGATTTGGACACGTTTTAAGGCTGCGTCTACCGTCATCAACAAGCGTCACCAGCAACATTTCGAAACATTGCGTGAGGAGGAAGAAGAAAACCTGACGAAAAAGACAGCACTTTGCGAGAAGGTGGAGGACATCGTTGCACAGGAATACAAGACGGCTGGCGAATGGGAAAAGCATACAAAAGAGATTATCGCCATTCAGGCAGAATGGAAGACGATAGGGTTTGCCCCGCAAAAAATGAACGTCAAAATATTCGAACGTTTCCGCTCAGCCTGCGATCAGTTCTTCCAAAACAAGGCAGAGTTCTTCAAGCAGATGAAACAACGCTTCGCTGAGAACGCCGAAAAGAAGAAAGAACTTGTGGAGAAAGCACAGGCTTTGGCCGACAGCACGGATTGGAAGTCGACGAGCGACAAACTCATTGCCTTGCAGAAAGAATGGAAAACCATTGGTATGGTACCCAGAAAACAAGGCGACCGGCTGTGGAACGACTTTATCACGGCTTGCAACACGTTCTTCGAGGCGCGCAACAAAGCCAATGCAAGCACGAAAAATATCGAGTACGAGAACCTGGACAACAAACGAGCCATCATCGCTCAACTGAAAGAGTTGGCTGAAAAGCCTGATGAAAACACCAAGGAAAAGGTACAGGAACTGGTGGACGAGTACGGCAAGATTGGACACGTTCCGTACAAAGAAAAAGATAACGTTTATCAGGAATACCACGACATCTTGGACAAATTGTATAAGGACTTGCACATTTCGTTCGCCCGCCGACACCTTGACAACTTCAAAAACAACTTGAAGAACATGGCCAAGATGGGCGAAGATGCGCTGGACAACGAGCGTGGCAGACTGATGCACCGCTACGAACAGCTGAAGTCGGAGATAACAACTTATGAAAACAACCTTGGCTTCCTGAACGCATCGAGTAAAAAAGGCAACAACCTGCTGGACGAAATGAATCGGAAAGTGGAGAAACTAAAGGATGACTGTAAGATGATTCGTGAGAAAATCAAGGCCATCGATGCTGAAAATAAGAATGCTGAATAACGCTATAATAGCGATTTACATTAATTAAATAAATCCCAGTTGGCCTGATGCCTTCTGGGATTTATTCTGTATTGTCACTCGCAACACGTTCTGGTTTAGCCTGCGCAAACACTTGGTAAGTTGAAAACTCATCAACTAACCAACCAGCAACTCGTCAACTTGTCAACTCGTCAACTCGTCAACTATCACACTTGATGGTACACTTGCTCGAAAGGAAGGCGATAGCGTTCGGATCGAACACCGTCAGGCAGACGAATGCCACACGTGATAACCATGTTGATTTCCGTGTGGTAAGGAAGTCCTAAAGCCTTCTTGACCAGCCAACTGTCAAATCCCTCAACAGGACATGTGTCGTATCCTTCCTCGCTCATAGCCAACATGAACGTCTGAACGACAAGGGCGCAACTCTTATGAACCGTGATGCGCGTATCGCCTTCGGTCACTTGTTTCACGATAGGACGGAACAATCCGATGGTTTGCGCCAGCAATTTACGGAACAATCCCAGCAACCAAAAGAAGCGAGTGTAAAACAATGGCATCACAAAATCGTAATATACCTGCCATTTTTTGATGCGCTTCGCTTGTTTCTCCTTCGGACTGTTTTGCATGACATTCTCTATTTCGAACGCCTTCACAGCCTTGGCATGCGCTCGATGCTTGTCCCTACGTGTGACGAACACCACCATTTGCTGTGCGGTTTCTGCCGTCTGCTGATCTAAAAGAGCATGGGTCAGCTTTTTGAGAACCTTCGGTTGGGTGACATGATAACACTCCCAAAGTTGCATGTTCGAACTGGTTGGTGCCAAAGCAGCCAACTCCAGGCAATGACGTACACGCGCTGTGTCAAGTGGCTTGGCAGGATCGAAATGACGGATGGCACGTCGGTGATTCAAAATATCTTGTAAACTCATATCTATTGGTTTTATTTCTTGTTTTAGAGAAAATACCCTATCGTTTCCAAAGCACTGCTTGAAAGGTCATCATCCCATTGACTAAAGCCCCTGAAGCCAACGGGACAACCCGCCTTTCTCAATGCTCCAGCAAAATAAGATACTTTTCATATCCTTGCGCTTTCATTTCCTCTTTGGGTACAAAGCGCAAAGAAGCACTATTAATACAATATCGCAAACCTCCTCGGTCTTTAGGACCGTCGTTAAAAACGTGTCCCAAATGGGCTTGTCCCTTAGCACTTCGCACCTCTGTACGCTGCATGCCGTGAGACGAGTCTTGATTTTCTACCAAAAAATGTGGGTCAATTGGCTTGCTGAACGCAGGCCATCCACAGCCCGACTCAAACTTATCGGTACTCAAAAACAGCGGCTCGCCAGTGGTTACATCAACATAGATGCCTGGTCTAAATTCATCATTGTATTCATTATCATAAGGACGCTCGGTGACAACTTGCTGGGTAACCTCGTATTGTAAAGGTGTCAACTGCTGCTTTAGTTCAGCATCCGTTTTCTTCACATAACGTGAAGATTCGGTTGTATCCTTGTTGGCTACACGCGCAAACTGCATCAATGCCTGTGGAACATGGCAATATCCTCCGGGATTTTTATCCAGATAATCTTGGTGATAATCTTCCGCTGCATAGAAATTCCGAAGTGGCTGTACTTCTATTTGTATCTTCTTCGAATATTCTTTGCTCAGCTTAGCCATCTCAGCTTGAATCAAGGGCAAATCCTGTGCATCAGTATAATAAATACCAGTGCGATACTGTGTTCCAACATCCCCACCCTGTCTATTTAAAGAGGTAGGGTCGATCGTTTTAAAATACAATTTTAAAAGTAGAGAAATAGGTAATACTTGCGGATTATAAACAACGTGTACAGCCTCTGCAAAACCTGTTTGATCTGTACAAACCTCCTCATAATTGGGATTTTTTCCTCGCCCATTTGCATATCCAACTTCGGTACGGAGAACCCCATTGATTTGCTTCAAAAAGTGTTCTGTACCCCAAAAGCATCCACCTGCCAAGTATAATTCAGCCTGTTCGTTCATATCTAATTCTTTTTCTGCAGCTACTTGTGCTCGTCCAAGACAACCCGTTAAAAGGGAAACACATAACAAACAAAGTATTTGACAATTGATTATTTTCATACCTTTTATGGTCTGATGATTTACAAAACTATAGAAAAAAAATGAGGTTTCGCGAATTCATACACTTAAAAAAGATGAAAAACAACTGTTTTCTAACACCTTTAATGGATGAACAAAGCTATCATGCTGCCCTTCAGGAATCAAAAAAAGTGCTTTCTATGATAAGAAAACACTTTTAAGCGGTTGGGATACTCGGACTCGAACCAAGAATGACAGGACCAGAATCTGTTGTGTTACCATTACACCATATCCCAAAATCAAATACGGTCGTTGCCGATTTGCGTCTGCAAAATTACTATTTTTTTTTGATAACGCAATAATAAGTGGTGCTTTTTTCTTAAAAAAACAAATTTATTCCATAATTTATGCCTTTTGTAGTTATTTAGCACTAACTTTGTAGGATAATAGTACCACATATTATACATCATTTTTGAAAGGATGAAACAATCAAAACAATTAGTCGACATCATTACAAAAGGAATACAAGAGAAGAAAGGTCAGGACATCGTCATTGCTGACTTAAGCAACATCGAAGGGGCAATAGCCAATTACTTTGTCATCTGTCAAGGCAACTCTCCCACCCAAGTGGAGGCGATTTCTGAATCAATTGGCGACACAGTCCGTGAGGATTTGAAGGAGAAACCGGTCAACGTCATCGGCCTTGGAGCGAACCAATGGGTGGCCATTGATTTCACTGATGTGCTGGTACACGTCTTCTTGCCGGAAACAAGAGCTTTCTATGACCTGGAGAACCTATGGGAAGACGCCAAACTGACGAGGATTCCAGACCAAGACTAAATTAGCATTGCATTTGATATTCCTATCCTATTATAACAGAATTCATCTTTATGGACAATAAAAACAATCCCTACAACAATAACAACGACAACCAACCCAAGATGCCTAAGTTCAACATGAACTGGATTTACGCAATTGTTGCTATTACACTGGCCATATTTTTCATGACCGGAGGTGGTAACTCCTTGGGCAACGCAAGCGCCAATAAGAAAGCCACTTATTCGAAATTCAAACAATACATTGCAAAAGGTTACGCCAAAAATGTGGTCATCAACAAGGAACAGAATATATTGAAGATGTACGTTAAGCCCGAACACATCCGCGATGTCTTCAACATGACGGCCAAGCAGACGGGTACTTCTCCTTACGTTGAAGTGGAGTTTGGATCGGTTGACGAACTGGAAAAATACCTAACAGCAGAACAATCATCTGGTAAAATTGCCGACTTCAGCTATGAGAACGAGAAAGGAAGCGACCTGATGAACATTCTTCTCAACCTCTCATTCCCCATTTTTCTCATCGTGATGTGGATTTTCCTGATGCGAAGAATGGGGGGCGGAGGTGCCGGTGGGTCTGGTGGCGTCTTCAATGTTGGTAAGAGTAAGGCCAAGATGTACGAGAAAGGCAACGATCTGGGCATCACCTTCAAGGACGTAGCAGGACAAGCTGGCGCCAAACAAGAGGTGCAAGAGATTGTTGACTTCTTGAAGAATCCGCAGAAATACACCGACCTGGGCGGTAAAATACCTAAGGGAGCACTGCTCGTAGGACCTCCAGGTACGGGTAAAACCTTGCTGGCAAAGGCGGTTGCAGGTGAAGCTGGTGTGCCTTTCTTCTCCATGAGTGGCTCCGATTTCGTAGAGATGTTCGTTGGAGTTGGTGCCAGTCGTGTGCGCGACTTATTCCGACAAGCCAAAGAGAAATCACCCTGTATCATCTTCATCGATGAGATTGATGCCGTTGGCAGGGCCCGCAGCAAGAATCCTGCCATGGGCGGAAACGATGAAAGGGAGAATACGTTGAATGCCTTGCTGACCGAAATGGACGGCTTTGGCACCAACAGTGGCGTCATTATTCTGGCTGCCACCAACCGCGCCGACATGCTCGACAATGCCCTGTTGCGTGCAGGACGCTTTGACAGACAAATCAGTGTGGACTTGCCCGACCTGCCCGAACGCAAGGAAATATTCCTAGTTCATCTTCGTAGAGTGAAGGTAGCACCTGATTTGGACATCGACTTCCTGTCACGACAAACACCGGGATTCTCGGGTGCCGACATCGCGAACGTATGCAACGAGGCCGCATTGATTGCCGCAAGACACAATAAGGCTCAAGTTGGAAAGCAAGACTTTCTGGATGCAGTTGACCGTATCGTGGGTGGATTGGAAAAGAAAACCAAGATTATGACCGCTGGTGAGAAGCGCACCATCGCTCTTCATGAGGCCGGACACGCCACCGTTTCATGGTTCTGCGAGCATGCTCATCCGCTCGTTAAGGTCTCTATTGTGCCGCGTGGAAGAGCCTTAGGCGCCGCATGGTATCTACCCGAAGAGCGACAAATCACCACCAAGGAGCAGATGCTCGACGAGATGTGTGCTTTATTGGGTGGCCGAGCTGCCGAAGAACTGTGCGTAGGACAGATTTCCACTGGTGCCATTAACGACCTGGAGCGTGCTACAAAGAGTTCGTATAGCATGATTGCCTACGCCGGTATGAGCGATGTACTGCCCAACATTTGCTACTACAACAACCAAGAATATCAGTTCCAGAAGCCCTATTCAGAGACCACGGCAAAGATTATTGACGACGAGGTGCTGAAGATGATCAACGTACAGTACGACAGAGCCAAACAAATACTCACTGAACACAAAGAGGGCTATGCCAAGCTGGCAGAACTTTTGCTCACTCGCGAGGTCATCTTCGCAGAAGACGTTGAAAAGATATTCGGCAAACGTCCATGGGTTAGCCGCTCACAAGAAATCATGCAGGACAACGAACCCAAACTGGAAGACATGCCTGAAGAAGTAAAAGCGGCTGAAGAAGAGCATCAGAGGGCACTGAAAAAGAGTAAACAAGAGTTTTAGTTGACGAGTTTTTAGTTGACAAGTTGACGAGTTAATAGACTTATTTCTTGTCGACTTGTCAACTCCTCACTATCAACTTGTGAACTCATCAACTTGTGAACTCGTTAACTATGAACCATCCATGACACCAAAACTTAAAAATCTCATTACGCGAAGCATCACTGGTATTTTGTTCGTTGCCATCATGACAACCTGTTTTTTGCGCCCTGTAGCCATGATATTCGTCTTTACACTCATCACCGGCATGACGATTTGGGAGTTTACAGGATTGGTAAACGACCGTGAGAACGTTACCGTTAACCGATTCATCACAACGGTAGCCGGCGTTTATTTCTTTCTTGCCGTGGCAGGTGTCAACAGTGGTTTCATCCAAACCAATGCGGTTTTTGTTCCCTATCTCCTCACCATTGTCTACCTATTCATCAGCAACCTGTACACACAAAGCAAGGATGCGGTGAACGACTGGGCATACACCACGCTTTCGCAACTATACATTGCGCTACCGCTCTCGATGATCAATGTGCTGGCTTTCAGACAATCACCAGACGGTGTGACCCATTTTTACTACTTACTTCCTCTGAGTATCTTCATTTTTCTATGGACCAACGACACGGGAGCCTACTGCACAGGCTCGCTCTTTGGTAAGCACAAACTATTTCCTCGCATCTCTCCCGCCAAGAGTTGGGAAGGCAGTATCGGTGGCGGCGTACTGGTGTTGATTGTAGCTACCATCATTTATTTTTTAGAGTCGCAAGGTGAAAACTTATCCACCCTGAACCTTTGGGAATGGTTGGGCTTGGGTTTGGTCGTGGTTGTATTTGGTACTTGGGGCGATTTAGTCGAATCGTTGTTCAAACGAACATTAGGAATTAAAGACAGTGGCAACATCTTACCCGGGCACGGAGGAATCCTCGACCGCTTCGACTCCTCCCTGATGGCCATCCCGGCAGCCGTTATTTATCTCTATTCCATCACCTTGTTGTAAGGTTTCCACATACACAAAACCAATACAGGCGATTCATCTCAAGAATCATCTGCACCACATTTCGCCTCTGTTTGCCTGCATAAACATTTTCCATGTCTTTTGTTTGTGCTTTATACTTTAATTTTCTAAATTTGCAAGACACAATGAGTTAACATAAAAAAAACTACATACCAATAACATTAATCTCATACTTATGCGTCATTTCAAAGTCATTTTTTTCCTCCTCGTCTTATTGTCACCTACCCTTGTGTTTTCACAAATCACCTACTACAACGCCAATCAGTTTCCAGTTATTGGAAAGATATCCAATGATACCGAAACCAGATATGAGCGTTTGCCGCGTGAATTAAAAAACACCTGCCGACCTCCTGTTTGGCATTTGGGCAAAAACACCTCAGGTCTCGCCGTGAGGTTCAAGACCAACAGCACCACGATTGCGGCCAGATGGGAAACCTTGAACGATGCCTACATGAACCACATGTCGCCAACGGGAACCAAAGGACTTGACTTATATACCTGGGATCAAGGCAAATGGGTTTTCATGAAAACAGGCAGACCTACGGCGAAAGTTTCCACGCAAGTCATCATCGATCACATGAAACCCATCGAGCGAGAATACATGCTCTACCTTCCCTTGTATGACGGAATTGTTTCACTTGAGATTGGCATCGACTCAACCAAGACCATCGCCCAACCCACACTGCCATTTCCAAGGACACAAGCACCTATCGTTGTGTATGGAACGAGCATCACACAAGGAGGCTGTGCGGCCCGACCGGGAATGAGTTTTACCAACATATTAGAACGTAGGCTCAACACCGAGGTAATCAATCTTGGATTCAGCGGCAACGGCAGACTGGACATGGATGTGGCTGAAGTCATTGCCAAAAAGACAAATGCACAGATGTTCATCCTTGATTTTGCACCGAACAACGGCCCGGAGAATGTCAAGAACAAGACAATTCCTTTCGTCAACATCATTAGAAAAGAAAATCCAAATACACCAATCGTGTTCATCGAAAACCCCATATTTCCCCATGGTACTTACGATCAAGAGATTAGTAAAGTTGTCCACGACAAGAATATCGAGCTGAAAAAATGTTTTGAGGCACTCAAGGCAAAAGGAGACAACAACCTCTATTACATCAGCAGCAACAACCTCATCGGAAACGACGGCGAAGCAACGGTTGATGGTATTCACTTTACAGATCTTGGTTTCATGAGAATGGCGGATGTGCTGCTGCAAGAAATGAAAAAGATGGGGATTGTTCAATAAACCGAAACATGACCTTCATACCACAGCATAGACCGTGCTAAAAGTGGCACTCGTCACGTTCCGTCTTTCGGTCAATCGCGAATAGGATGACGTAAACAGAGATTCGACATTCTTCTCCTACGAAACGTGAAACAGCACGCCATTACCTTCACATATGAATAGCATTGAGTTTACCCGCCAAAGTCATTGGGTTTGGCGGTCAAAGTCAATGACTTTACCGGTCAAACCCATAGACTTTGAAACGAATTTATAAAGCACTGATAGACAAGGAGTAAAGAAACTCATTAAAAAGATCGGACACCACTCGGTTACTGCCGTTCGCCCTTCAACAATGAAACCATGATTCTGGCGGCATTGTCTGGTGCTACATGATCGCCCAACCGCTGACGCACCTCGGCATAATCGGCGAGCATATTCTGGCGTTCTCCGCCACCCGGCAGGATAAGTCCCAGTTCTTTGACGATGTTCGCGAGGGTAAAGCGGTCGGCAAACAGTTCTCGCACCACCTCCCGATCAGCGACGAGGTTGACCAAAGAGATGTACTTTACCTTAATGATATGCTTGAACGCAAAGCGTATGAGTCGGGGTACAGGCGTCTTGTAACACACCACTTGCGGCACATCGAACAAAGCCGTTTCGAGCGTTGCCGTGCCACTGGTCACCAAGGCTGCCGCAGCATGAGCCAACAACGGATAAGTCTTGTTTTTTACCAAGGCGACGTTCGTGCCGGTCAGGTACTCTTCGTAATAAGCATCCTCAATAGCTGGCGCACCCGCCAGCACGGGTTGGAAGTCTGGATAAGCGTTGGCTGCCTGAATCATGGCAGGCAGATTGTCCTTAATTTCCTGTTTTCTACTTCCGGCTAGCAAGGCTATGATAGGCTTATTTTTGTCAAGATGATTCGCAAGACAAAACTCCTCGAAACTCTCGGTATATGAAGCACGGAACTGACGCACCTCATCGGCCGTCGGATTGCCTACATAATGGATAGGATAATGATGCTTATGCTCGAAAAAAGAAACCTCGAAAGGCAAGATGGAAAACAGCTCAGCCACATCGCGCTTGATGTTCTTGATGCGGTATTCCTTCCAAGCCCAAAGTTTGGGCGATATGTAATAATAAGCAGGTATGTTTGTATTGGTTTTCAAGAACTTAGCAATATTCAGGTTAAACCCGGCATAGTCGACCAAAATCACCACATCGGGCTGCCACCGAACAATGTCTTCTTTGCACATTTTCATGTTCTTGAAGATGGTTCGCAGGTGCAGCAGCACGGGGATAAAACCCATGTACGCCATTTCCTTGAAATGCCTCACCCGCTCTCCCCCAACCGCCGTCATGAGGTCTCCGCCGAAGAATCGAAACCGAGCGTCATTATCCTGTTTTTTCAAAGCCGCCATCAAGTGCGAGGCATGCAAGTCTCCACTGGCTTCGCCAACAATCAAATAATACTTCATAAGCTCATGATTTTGGAATATAGTGTGGTGCGCACGTTCGTCAACATGCAGTGTTCAGCGAGCTGCGAGCGGTTCAAAGAGGCTTCATGCGTTACTCTTGGGCGTTGAAAGTTGAAGGGGCAACTGCTTTTCCCCATTCTCTGATCTCATCCATAAACTCGTAAGCAGTGACATCCATCTTAGTGGGCGTAATGGCAACGTAGCCATGATTGAGTGCCCACTGGTCGGAGTCCACGGCATCAGGCTCATCGTTCTGATACTCACCCACCACCCAATAATAATCGTATTGGCGCGGATGATGCTGTTTCACAATCTCGTTGACCCACCGGCCCATCGTCATTCGGCACGCTTTGATACCCTCGAACACTTGTCGGGCAGGAAAGTTGACGTTCAGGCAGATGCCCTTGGGCAGTCCGTCCGCCAGCACCTTCTTCACCACCATCCGCACGTATGGAAGCAACGGTTCAAGGTTGGCATCCTCCTCGTAATAACAACTGGAGAATGCCACCGAGGGGATGTACTTCATGCAGCCTTCCATAGCGATGCCCATGGTACCCGAATAGTGGTTGTTTACAGACGAATTGTCACCGTGGTTGATACCACCCAGGATGAGAGCCGGTCTCCTGTTGGGGCACAACTGGTCGAGAGCCAGCTTCACACAGTCGACCGGCGTACCACTGCACGACCACACTTGAGCCGTTCCGATGTCCTTCCTGCGCTTTAACCGCAAATATTCCACAGCCGAAAAAGCACACGAAAAGCCCGAACGAGCTGCCTCTGGTGCGCAGACCAGTACATCTGCCAAATCGGAAACCATGTCTACCAAGGCATGAATGCCAGGTGAATGATAGCCGTCATCGTTTGAAATCAAAATCAAGGGTCGCTCTGTCTGCATATCTTTTATCGCTTTTAATCAAGCCGAAAAGCTCAAGGAAAACTTTCTGAAGTGAGAAAGTAAATTTGCTTGATTCGGCTGGTAATATTCCTATTAATTCTCATGCAAAAGTACGAAAAAAAGTTTAAATGGGTACTTTGTCATACAAAATATGTAACTTTGCAACAATTTAATGTCTTTAGAAGGATACTGAAAATGGGAAAAATCATAGCTTTAGCGAATCAAAAAGGTGGTGTAGGCAAGACCACCACCACCATCAATCTGGGCGCATCATTGGCTACGCTCGAGAAATCGGTACTCATCGTCGATGCCGACCCGCAGGCCAACGCCTCCAGTGGTTTGGGCGTAGACATCAAGGAGGTGGACTGTTCGCTATACGAATGCATCATCAATAAGGCTGACGTGCGTGATGCCATCTACACCACAGACATTGCTGGACTGGACATCATACCGAGCCACATCGACCTGGTGGGCGCCGAGATAGAAATGTTGAACCTGGACAACCGAGAAAAAGTAATCAAGAACATCTTAGATCCCATCCGCGATGACTACGATTACATACTCATTGATTGCAGTCCGTCACTGGGTTTGATTACGGTGAACGCGCTCACGGCATCCGACTCGGTCATCATTCCCGTGCAATGTGAATATTTCGCCCTGGAAGGTATCAGCAAACTGCTCAACACCATCAAGATTATCAAGAGCAAACTGAACCCGAAATTGGAAATCGAAGGTTTTCTCTTGACGATGTACGACAGTCGTTTGCGTCTGGCTAACCAGATTTACGACGAGGTGAAGCGCCACTTCCAGGAGCTGGTCTTCAAGACGGTGATTCAGCGAAACGTGAAGCTCAGCGAAAGTCCGAGTCACGGTTTGCCGGTCATCCTGTACGATGCCGACTCGTCGGGGGCCAAGAACCACTTGAACTTGGCCAGGGAAATCATCAGCAAGAATGCTTGAGTAGTAGATGCCAAGATAGCGGAATGTCAGGACTCTACAGCTTTCTTCGGCCAGCGTTAATACACATTTTCCGTTGTTCTATTTAAAACTAAAACCACTATTTTCCATCCTTCTAATAAGTAAAACAGACTCATGGCAGTACGAAAAAAATATAGTCATTCCACAAAAGCTCCGGCCTTAGGACGCGGGCTTGACGCTCTCATTTCGACAGACAACATACAAACGCAAGGCAGTTCGACCATCAACGAGGTGCCCATCGAACAAATTGAAGCCAATCCCAACCAGCCTCGTCGCGAATTTGACCAAGAGGCGTTGGAAGAACTGGCATCGAGCATTCGAGAAATTGGCATCATTCAACCCATCACCCTACGCCAAGTAGCTGCCGACAAATATCAAATTGTAGCTGGTGAGCGTCGTTGGCGCGCCTCACAAATCGTTGGTTTAGAGGCTATACCTGCGTATATTCGGACGATAGACGATGAAACGGTCATGGAGATGGCATTGGTGGAGAACATTCAGCGCGAAGACCTCAATGCCATAGAAATCGCTCTGGCTTACGAAAAGCTCATGGAAAAGAGCGGCATGACGCAAGAGAAAGTGTCTAAGCACGTGGGAAAGAGCCGCACGGCCATCACCAATTACCTGCGCTTGCTGAAGCTGCCGGCTCAAGTACAGATGGCTTTGCAGAAGAAAGAGATTGACATGGGGCACGCGCGGGCTTTACTTGCCGTAGAAAGTCCGTCGATGCAAATCAAGCTGTTCAAGGAAGTACAGAAGAATGGCTACCCCGTTAGAAAGGTGGAAGAACTGGCTCAACAGCTCAAAAACGGCGGGGAGCTGCGGAAATCAGAGAAACATAGCTCGGCCAAGGGCGGCTTGCCAGAGGAATTTGACGTGCTGAGACTGCGCTTATCAACATTCCTGAAGACAAAAGTCCAAATGACATGTAGTGCCAAGGGAAAAGGCAAAATCAGCATTCCTTTCGCCAATAAACAGGAATTGGAACGACTGATGAACATCTTTGACAAACTGAAAGACTAAGTTACTTTCGTGAAAACCATGCGTGACAACCTATCATCGTCCCTTCGTATCAGTTTGACGTGCGCCATTCTGCTGTGTGCAGCATGGTGTCAGGCCCAGATTCAAGTGGGCGACAGCATCAAGGATACCGACCCACGCGTCATCATCGGAGAAGACAACGCCAAGGCCATTCCCGCAGAAAAGGCCATCAACCCATCAGACACCCTTGTCTTTGCAGAGACAGAAAAGGCCGCGAAGAAAATCAAACGCGACTGGAACACCTGGCGACCCGATGCCAAACGAGCCATGTGGCTGGCTGTTGTTCTGCCAGGAGCTGGTCAAATCTACAACCGCAAATATTGGAAGCTGCCCATTGTCTATGGTGGTTTTGTGGGCTGCTACTATGCCATGCGCTGGAATAACCAGATGTATCACGACTATTCGCAAGCGTACATCGACCTGATGGACAACGACCCGCAATCGCAGAGTTACAAACAGTTTCTGCATTTAGGCAACCAAATCGACGCATCGAACATTGATAGATATAAAGAACTGTTCAGAAAACGCAAGGATCGCTACCGTCGTTGGCGCGACTTGAGCTTCTTCACGCTCATCGGAGTCTACGCTTTGTCGGTAATCGATGCCTACGTTGACGCCTCTTTGTCAGAGTTTGACATCTCTGACGACTTGAGTTTGCGCCTAGAACCCACGGTTGTCAACACCAATATGAACAGAAATCCCTTGAAATCTGGTGGGCTGGGCATACATTGTAGCCTCAGCTTCTGAAACAAAAGATAGCCAATCAAATAAACAGACAAGAAACCAATCATGAAGAAAATTTATTTATTCATAGTCACCCTGCTTGTTGTATTCTCATCATCGCTGCAAGCGCAGGTCGTTGATGACGATACAGAAATCACCGTGACGAATGAAAAAGGTGAAAACGAAACATTTGACTTACCCGAAGCTATGACGTCTGAGATTGACAGTCTGCTTCACCTGTATAATACAAAAACATACCTGAAACGGGATGCTGATTGCAACTTACCAAATGTGAACAAGACTTACGAGCCCGATGTTTACAAGGATCGCCTGCGCCGTTTGCCCACAATTATGGAGATGCCATACAACAACGTGGTGCAAAAGTTCATCGACCGGTACAGCAACGAGCTACGCAACGCAGTAGGTATCATGCTCGGTGCCTCCAATTTTTACATGCCCATCTTCGAACAAGCCTTGGAAACGTATAGTTTGCCACTCGAGTTGAAATACCTTCCGGTGATTGAATCGGGACTCAACCCCAAGGCCGTATCGCGTGTAGGTGCCACGGGACTGTGGCAATTCATGTTGGCTACCGCCAAGAATTACGGTCTGGAAATCAACTCTTTGCTTGACGAGCGATGCGATCCCATCAAGTCTTCGTACGCCGCAGCCAACTACTTGAGCGACCTATACCGTATTTTTGGCGACTGGAACCTGGTTATCGCAGCCTACAACTGTGGTCCAGACAAACTCACACAGGCCATCCATCGTGCCGGTGGTAGCAAGGATTACTGGAAAATATACCCCTACTTGCCACGCGAAACACGAGGCTATGTACCGGCATTCATCGCAGCCAACTACATCATGAACTACTACTGCGAGCACAACATCTGCCCAATGACAACTGACTTACCAGCCAAGACTGATACCATCCTCGTCAGCCGCGACGTTCATTTCAAGCAAATCGCACAAGTGTTGAATATGGATGAGGAGCTTGTACGGTCGCTCAACCCACAATATCGCAAGGACATCGTCATCGGATACACCAAGCCATCCACTCTTCGTCTGCCCGTGGACAAGATTAATTCGTTCATCGATCAGGAGGATTCGGTATATGCTTACAACGCCGACGTGCTGCTGACCAAGCGTTCAGAGGTGGAAGTAGCGCAAGAGGTACCCAGCTATTCGAGTGGAAGGACATCGGCATCCAGCTCACGCAAGAGCTACAGCAGGAGCAAAAGCAAACGCAGCAGCCGAAGAAGACGTTCGTCAAAAAAGTCAGTTACCATTAGAGGAGGAGATACATTATCTGAAATTGCCGCTCGCAACCACACGACTGTTAAGAAACTCAAGAGGCTCAATGGCCTGAAAGGCAACAACATCAGGAAAGGAAAGAAAATAAGGGTGAGGTAACACTCAACCATCATGGGGAGAATTGAGTATGGACAATCAAGAGATTCAAGATAAAGAAAATAAAGACGAACTGGAAGAAAAAACCATCCAAGATGCATTCCAACATCTGCTGGACAACTACCTGGCTTCCCGTCACAGAAAGAAGGTAGACATCATCACCAAGGCCTTCAACTTCGCACGTCAAGCACACAAAGGCGTAAGACGTCTCTCGGGCGAGCCGTACATCATGCACCCCATCGCCGTAGCGCAGATTGCTTGTGAGGAGATGGGACTGGGGTCAACCAGCATCTGCTCGGCACTTCTCCACGATGTGGTGGAAGATACCGACTATACTGTTGAGGACATTGAGAATATATTCGGCCCCAAGATTGCACAAATCGTCGATGGACTCACCAAAATTAGTGGAGGCATCTTCGGCGACAGGGCGTCGGCTCAGGCGGAAAACTTCAAGAAACTATTGCTCACCATGAGCGATGACATCCGCGTTATCCTTATTAAAATATGCGACCGTCTGCACAATATGCGCACTTTGCAGTCGCAACCAGCCAATAAACAATACAAGATAGCCGGCGAAACCTTATATATATATGCGCCATTGGCGAACCGATTGGGCCTGAATAAGATTAAGACCGAACTGGAAAACCTCAGTTTCCGGTTCGAACATCCTGAGGAATACGCCAACATTACCAACAAGCTTTCCTTCACAAAGGAGCAACGTGACCGCCTCTTCGAGCTGTTCACGGCACCCATCAAGGAGACCCTTGATGCCATGGGCATTGACTATGAGCTGAAAGCAAGGGTCAAAAGTCCATACTCTATATGGAACAAGATGCAGACGAAGCATGTCACCTTCGACGAAATTTACGACATCTTGGCCGTGCGAATCATCTTCACACCAAAGGTAAGGGCCGACGAGATTGACGAATGCTTTAAAATATATGTGGCCATCAGCCGCATCTACAAGTCGCATCCCGACCGACTGCGCGACTGGTTGAGCCACCCAAAGGCCAACGGATATCAAGCCCTACACGTCACTTTGATGAGCAAACAAGGCCGTTGGATTGAAGTTCAGATACGCAGTGACCGCATGAACGAGGTGGCCGAACAAGGCTTCGCAGCTCACTGGAAATACAAAGACAAAGGTGAATATACCGAAGATGAGAACGAACTGAACGAATGGTTGCGCACCATCAAGGAGATTTTGGACGATCCACAGCCCGATGCCATGGACTTTCTCGATGCCATCAAGCTGAACCTCTTTGCCTCCGAGATATTCGTGTTCACCCCAAAAGGCGAAATCAAGACCATGCCCGCCGGCTGCACTGCGCTCGACTTTGCTTTCCAGATACACACCCTGCTGGGCAGTCATTGTATCGGAGCCAAGGTCAACCATAAGTTGGTTCCGCTGAGTCATAAGCTGCAAAGCGGTGATCAGGTAGAGATATTAACCAGCAAGTCGCAGCATGTGCAACCCTCTTGGCTCAACTTTGCCACCACAGCCAAAGCTAAAGCAAAGATACAGGCCATCCTCAGGCGCAACAACAGAGAGATACAAAAGCAAGGAGAATCTTTACTTAACGCTTGGTTGGAACGCAACGACCTGGAAATGACCACATCGGTCCTCGACAAGCTGTGCGAATTTCATAACTTAAAGAAACACGAAAGCCTATTCTTGTGTATCGGTAATAAGTCGGTTATCTTGACAGAAAAAGACTTGGACGAGCTGAACAAGAAAAAGAAAAGCTCTTCACCCAGCAATTGGCTCAAGTATGTACCCTTCATTGGGCATGACAAGAAAAACGAACAGGATAAGAAGGCCGAGCCATTCACCGTCGATAATACACTCAATCGGAAGAAAGCCATCGTCATCAACGACGGCAACATCGACACCTACCTCTTCCCCACTTGCTGTCATCCCATCCCCGGCGATGACATCCTGGGCTACATTGACAACCAGAACCATGTAGAAATACACAAGCGCAACTGCCCTGTGGCCAGCAAACTGAAGTCTAGTTTCGGCAATCGACTGCTGGATGCTAAGTGGGATATGCACAACATCCGCCTTTTCAACGCCACCATCGAAATCAGAGGCATCGACCGCCAAGGCATGTTGCACGATGTCGTGGATGTCATTTCAGATGAGATGAACGTCAACATGCACAATCTTTCGCTAACCAGCAAGGAAGATATTTTTATGGGTAAAATCGAGGTTCTCGTTCATAATCGACAAGAAGTAAAGAACATCATCAACAGCTTGAAAAAGGTAAAAGACTTGCAAGAGATTCAACAAATTATGTAAGTTTATCTTAGTTTACAAGTTCACGAGTTTACGAGTTGACAAGTGTAGTGTTTATTAAGTTTTGGATTTGCGAGTTGATAGGCCATTTGGGGGTTTGAGGTGAGGCGTTAACGAACGAGAAACCGAACCATACGGTTTCCTTAGTCAACATAAAAACTCGAAAACTTAACAACTCAAAGACTCATCAACTCAAAAACTTATAAACTCAACCCTCACACAATCATATCCAGCTGTTTGCGCAGTTCTTGCAACTGATCGCGCACAGACAGCAACGTTTCCAGCACTTCCGAACTCTTTTCGGCACCTTTTCTATTGGCACCCAGCATCTTTCTAGCGGCCGACAGCTTAAAACCGCGCACCCTAACCAAGTTATAAATCACGCGAATCTCCTCGATGTCGGCATCTGTATACTGCCGCACCTTGGTCGAACTCACAGTCTTTGGCTTCAACTGGGGGAACTCGGTTTCCCAGTATCTCAATGTACTTTCATTGATACCAAACTGCTTGGCCACCTCCTTAATGGAGTAGTAAAGCTTCACATTCTTATTGGGATTCAGTGCCATTGTCGTTAATTTTTAAGTCAAAAGCTGGATTTCTATTGCAAATATACTTATTTTTTTTGAAAAGATGCATATCTCTAAGCCATTCTTTTAAAACAAGTTTTCGAAGAATACCTCGCCATGCCATGTATTCAACCACGTCTTTCAAATCAACAAGATATACTTTCCAATGATTGGAGGGTACAGACTGCTCACGGCACAGGGTTATAATGAAGAGAAAATGCCTACCTATACGAGGTTCTCAAACTTCTCTAACCGACTGAATTTAAGCGATATCTTTGGCACTTTATCCTTTTTTTTATAATTTTGCCGCTAATTAATTCAGGTGCTACACCAGCACTTTACGAAGAATAAAAACAATCATAAACAAGATAAGAACAGATGATGACAGCAAACGAGATACGCGAATCGTTCAAGAAATTCTTTGAGTCGAAAGGACACACCATCGTGGCTTCGGCACCCATGGTGATCAAAGACGACCCCACCCTGATGTTTACCAATGCAGGCATGAACCAATGGAAGGATATCATCCTTGGCAACAAACAACCGGAACCACGCCGTAGAGCCGACTCGCAGAAATGCCTCCGCGTGAGCGGAAAGCACAACGACCTTGAGGAAGTGGGACGAGACACTTACCACCACACCATGTTCGAGATGCTCGGCAACTGGAGCTTTGGCGACTACTTTAAGGAAGGTGCCATTGACTATGCGTGGGAATATTTGGTGGACGTGTTGCACTTGGATCCAAAAGATTTGTATGTGACGGTGTTTGAAGGCTCACCCGAAGAAAACATCCCGCACGACAGCGAGGCAGAGAAGTATTGGCGCAAGCACCTGCCAGCCGACCATATCATCAATGGCAACAAGCACGACAACTTTTGGGAAATGGGTGACACGGGACCTTGCGGCCCTTGTTCGGAGATACACGTAGACTCGCGTTCAGACGAAGAGAAAGCCCAACTACCCGGACGGGAACTGGTGAACAAAGATCATCCACAGGTCATCGAGATTTGGAACATCGTATTCATGCAGTTCAATCGCAAAGCCGATGGCTCTTTGGAGCCACTCTCCATGAACGTTATTGATACCGGAATGGGATTTGAACGATTGGTCAGGATGCTGCAAGGAAAGAATTCTAACTACGACACAGACATCTTTCAACCATTCATCCATGAGATGGAACGCCTGTCGGGCAAGAAATATGGCGAGCAAGAAGATGTGGACGTGGCGATGCGTGTAGTGGCTGATCACCTTAGAGCCGTAGCCTTCTCCATCGCTGATGGACAGTTGCCCAGCAATGCCAAGGCGGGTTACGTCATTCGCCGCATCCTCCGTCGCGCCGTTCGCTATGCTTACACGTTCTTGGGGCAGCGCGAAGCCTTTGTATATAAGTTGCTCCCGGTACTCGTAGACGAAATGGGAGGAGCATATCCTGAACTCGTTGCCCAACGTGAGTTGATTGGCAAGGTGATGAAAGA
>CAKOVA010000015.1 GCA_934120735.1 uncultured Prevotella sp. | reverse complement strand
AATTGTTCTCGCTTTCTGTCGAAACACATACATTTTTACAAATGCGATGCAAAGTTAATCATTATTTTGAGATTTTTTACAAGATATCACAAAAAAAATAGGTTAAATTGCCAACTTCAGATTGCAAAATGTGATTCTTGAGTAATTATTTTATTTTCAAAGCTACAATACACTTGTTCAACTTCCACCATTTTTATACAAATAAAAGTAAAATGATGGTAGTATTTAAAAGCGTATAACAGTTGAAAAATCTTAACACAAGACATTAGAAAACTTTCGGATTTTAGGGCGAAATCCTGGCGATATTTTCAACCAACGCGATGGTTGACGGCAAATATGCGAATTTTACAAAATGCTGATATAGATATACTTACGAACCTGAAAGCAGAAAGAACAGAGGTAAACTCCATGACTTAGGCATCAAAAAGGGCGAAATTGGCATCTTAGAACCATGCGATTAGGGTGTTAAAGCAACGTATTAAGATGCCAAAAGCATGCTGATAAGCAGTTTAAAGCATACAGATAAGGTGACAACTCACTATTTTGCACCTTCAAAAAAGCTAAAACAAAGAAAACTCTGACTGTTTTTTCTGATTTATCTCAATGCTTTAACAAGGAGAAAGACGCTTAAAAAACAAGCATAAAAGTTTACAATATTTACCTCTTCCCATTTTATAACAAATACATTCAGAGCAAAATCACTACGCAGGAAATAAGGAAGAAGACAGAAAATGAAGGCTGCGAGCAATCATATCCTGCCTCAAATAGTGTCAAATAAACTTGGCTATGCCCAATAACACTATTTGAGGAGAATTTCAAAATACTATTGCACCAATAGCTTTTTACCGTTTACAATGTAAATGCCTCGAGACAGATCTGAGAGTTTTTCTGCAAATACACGCTGTCCTGACAGCGTGTAGATTTTATTCTCGCTTGTACGTTTCGCTGTGGTTTCTATCTGCTGTATACCTGTTGTTTTTGTTACTGGTTCAATAAGCATTACAGATGAGAGTTCCTCGCTATAGTAAGGATCACCGGCCCCATCAAAGGTATTGTTCTTTGTATTCAACAACCAATAGCCCAATACCTCAGCATAAGAGTTGGCATGCGTTCCTCTTTTGGATTTTATAAAGAACTTACCGAAAAAATTAAGAACATACTTGGTTTGGGCTTTTGCACCAGTGCGTGCCTTTTGCAACTCAAGTCCGTTGACATACTCATCCCATTCGTCCGTCACACCGTTCACAGAGAAACCAGTAAGCCAAGTGGGAGCAGGCGTCTTGACAGGATAACTTAACCACTTGTTATCGATAGTCTCGAAAGCAACTTTTCCATTCTTCAAAACATGAGCTGTGAAGCATGCCGACTCATCAGGAAGCTGATTTGGTGTCACCTCATGCGTTGACAATTTACCGTTCAAATAGTCAAGCAAAAAAGTCTTTTGGTTATAGTCAAAAAACTTAATGGTGTAGCGCTTACCATCTTCAGGCATTTCTACATCATCATCATCAAGATATGCCTGTCTGGCTTTTTCCAATTCTTCCTTGGTATAGTTTGTCGGTGCATCACAAATTTTTCTAAGGTCGATACGACTTTGAGCATTTGCCTTTGGGTATCCTACACCCTTATAATTCAGCAACATATTCGGTAATATCAAATCACTCGACTGTATTACGTTACCATTTTCTGTCGAACGGGTTGTCATCGCATCGTAAGCGACATTTGCAGGATCTGACTTTATCTCTTTGGTAGCTGTTTTTTGCATGTCGATGTCATGACCAGCTGCAAATACAGCATTCCATTTGATTATAAGACATAAAATGATAGCGCAAAATAATTGTAATTTTGTGTTCATAAATAAAAAATTGTTGTTGTTAATTGATAATAATTATTCAAATAGTCCGCAAAAATAGCTATTTTTTCTAAAATCCAAGCAAATAAAAATATTTTTTTGCTGAATATTGAAAAATAATCCAGCAAAATAAATAGTCCTTAACTACAACAAGCATCAAGGATTTACCAATTCTTATCTTACACAAAAAGTGGAGCTTTGATATGATATCAGCTCCACTCCACCGACCTCCGTTAAACCCTATTGAAGCATAAGGTCAGCTAGTATCTCGTTTGACATTTTAGAATACTCTTCGTAACTGGTAAAGAGTATTAAAAAATAAATTTCCTAAAAACCACTATTCACAATTTGTCATAACGAGATGATATGTTATTACTAGGATTACACGAATCTTTCAAAATTCTTTTTTATGCGTTTTGCAAAGTTGTTTGATTGTAACTATCGGCTAACAGGTAAACAACTTGCATGAGCATCTAACTTACCTTGCAAATATATAGAATATTATCATACACGTCAATAGCTTTAAGATTTATTAAGATATCCCATCACACCACGTCCATGTACGATGTCTTCCACGGATTAAAAAGCTCACCTGGAATATCTAAAACACCTCAAGGGCGCGCGCAACATAGACGAGCACAGCTAGTAAAATCAAGAATAAGATAGTTTTGAATAGGCAACTGGTCACTTTTTTAATAAAAAAGATGGCCAGAGCTATGATGACTATGCAAAAGATATACAAAGAAAAGTTAGAACTCATTGAATCAATTACTCTAAAAACATGTTCATACTTGCGTTTGCTACAAGATTTTCAAACATCAAATACTCATTCGATTATTTAAATAACTTCCTGAAAGCTGGAGGAATCTGCGTTTCAAATTCCATTGGCCGACGGGTTACTGGATGAATAAAACAGAGCATGTAGGCATGCAGACATAACCGACCAAGGGGATTGTCGCCATTGCCATACTTGAGATCTCCACACACAGGATGCCCTATATCGGCAGAATGGACGCGTATCTGATTCTTTCGTCCCGTTTCCAAGCGATATTCAACCAGCGAGTGTTCGGTGGTACGGTCTAAGGTATGAAAATGAGTAATGGCAAACTTTCCACCATTATCTACCGGACTTGAATAGGTGACGTACGCCTTGTTATCTTTCAACCAACTCGTAATAACCCCCTCGTCGTCTTCCATTTCGCCAGATACCACCGCCACATAACGACGATCGTACACTATGTCATGCCAGTTGTGCTCCAGCTCTTGTTCTGTCGCCATATCCTTGGCGTAAATCATCAGACCACTGGTTTCACGATCCAACCGATGCACAACGTGTGCCGTGCATTTCTGTTTACTATTTCTAAAATAGTCATCAAGAACACTTTTCACGTTTAATGAAGAATGCCCCGCAGCCATGGACAGGATGCCAACGTGCTTTTCAATCACAACCAAATAACGATCTTCGTAGACAATCTTCAAATAGCGATTTTTGAAGTTGGTGTTTTTTTTAGACTTGCTCACCGCAATTTTCATTCCCGCCTCAAGCGGAAAATCAAACTGCGTGATGCACTTGCCATTCACGATGATGCCTTTTCCAGCCAACGTCGCCTTGATTTTACTCTTGCTTAGGTTGGAAACATGATTCAACAACCAGTTTAACAGCGTGTCAGCTTGCGCCACCTCATAGCGGTCATAATCGCCTTTCATCTTATTGATATCCATCCAGTCTACTCTTCACTCGCACGTGCGAAAGTCTTGTCATTTATCTTGAATGCTTTCACTCAGAGAAGTTTCCTCCTCCATGCCTATCTAATGACATTCAAATCATTCATCCAACAATCCAGCTGTAACTTAAATTCTTATCTCTTTCAAGATTTCAGCCATCTTTTCTTTGGTTTTAATCGTTGTGGGTACCAATGGCAAACGCAACACATTCTCGATGTACCCCATGTCGTTGAGCAAAGCTTTGACACCGGCAGGGTTACCGTCAACGAACAAAAGACTGTACAGCTCAGTAAACATGTGGTGTATTCTCCGCGCAGCTTCGTATTCGCCTTGGAACTCAAGTCTAATCATTCTGGAAAATTCTCTGGGCAAAGCATTCCCAATAACTGATATCACACCGGCCGCGCCACTGGCTATCATGGAGAACGTCAGCGCATCGTCGCCGCTGATGATGTCAAACCTATCTGGTTTACCCTTGATGATTTCGTCAACCTGCTCAAGACTTCCAGCTGCCTCTTTGATACCTACGATGTTTTCACAGTCGTGAGCCAACCGAACCGTTGTTTCGGCTTTCATGTTGACACCCGTGCGCCCCGGCACATTGTACATCACAACAGGAAGCGGACTGGCCGAAGCTATGGCCTTGAAATGTTGATACAATCCCTCTTGAGAGGGTTTGTTATAATAGGGACAGATACTCAAGATGCCGTCGATTCCAGACCAGTCTGTGGTTTTCATCTCTTCAATCACTGCTGCCGTATTGTTGCCTCCACAATACTTTAATATTGGAACTTGCCCCTTGTTCTCCTCTTTAACCAACTCTGTGATTTTGTTTTTCTCATCCAACGTCAAACACGGTGTCTCACCGGTTGTCGCCAAGATGCATAGGAAATCAACACCACTATCCAGTTGATAACGAATCAGTCGTTTTAACGCTGGATAATCAACTGCGCCATCCAACGTAAAAGGGGTCACTACTGCCACACCAAGTCCTCGAAAAATGTGATATCTCATAAATGCCTTTTAATCTTACGATTTAATTGCAAATATAGTACTTTTAGCCGATAAAGCTAATCAAACGCCAGAAAAAAAACATTTTATTTACGACTTACTACCTAGGAACAAGAACACCATGCTCAACAACACCAAAGCTAAGTCGACCGCTTTTCCCTTGAGATTCTTCTCATGAAAGACAAAGGCTCCAAACAAAAAACTCACCAACACACTGCCTCTTCGCACCATGGAAACGATGGATATCATGGCTTCTGGCTTACCCAAGGCATAGAAATAGACAAAATCGGCCATGCAAAGAAAAACACTGATGCCCACTATCGACCACGACCAATGAAAAGGTGTGGTACGATGACGGGTGGGATACCATATCAGTAACAACACCATTCCCATCATGAAACACTGGTAAACATTATACCAACCCTGTACCATCATTTTGTCTAGCCCTACTCCTCCAGCTGTTACCGGAGCCATGAGATACCTGTCGTACAAGCCACTCACCGCTCCCAACAGCGCAGCAAACACCAACAAGAACAACCAGCGATTGTGCTTGAAATCTATTCCCTCTTTCTTGCCCGACCTACTTAGCAGGTAGAACGACGTAATGGCCAGCAAAACGCCAATCCATTGATATAGGTTCAGTTCTTCACCAAACACCAGCATGGCACCGACAAGTACCAGCACGGGACGCGAAGCATTAATGGGACCAACAATTGTAAGCGGAAGATGCTTCATAGCAAAATAGCCACATATCCAAGAAGACAGTACGATACAACTCTTCAGTAGGATATATCGGTGGACTTCCCACCCTCCAGAAGACACATGGAAGATGGTGTTGTCCAACACATCTGCCGTTGCAGACAGGATGATAAATGGCAAAAAAATGCACGAACAGAATAGTGTGTTCAGAAATAATACAGGGATGACGGAATTGCCTGACAAGGCTTTTTTCTTGAAAACATCATAAAAGCCCAGCAGGAAGGCCGACAGGAAGGCAAGCAACAACCACTCCATCAGTACTCAACGTCTTCTAAAAACAACGCATTGGCGGGCATGCTCTCGCCTGCTTTGGTACGGTTTCCACTCCGTACAACGGCATCAAACTCATTGAGGGTCATGCGGTGTCGGCCCACTTCTATTAAAGTACCCACCACGGCACGCACCATGTTGCGCAAAAAACGATTGGCTTTGATGACAAAGTACCAAGCATCTTCGCCAACTTCCACCCATTCAGCCTGCACCACATGACACAACGTTGTCTTTACATCCGTGTTGCTTTTGCAGAAAGCACCGAAATCTTCCACTATCAGCAGATGTGACGCAGCTTCGTTCATCAATGAAAAGTCGAGCTGATAAGGCAACTGACACGAAAAATGACGCAGGAATGGATTCTTCGACAGGTGTATATAATAATGGTAGGTGCGCCACTTAGCACTGAAACGCGCATGCATATCCTCACTGACGGGATAAACGTTCAATACCGAAATGTCCCGCGGCAGCAGACGATTGAGCTTATATGTGAATTGTGCGGTGTCTATCTCAGCATGGAAATCAAAATGTGCAAACATCTTCCGAGCCTGCACACCGGCATCTGTCCGGCCGGCACCTACGGTCACGATGGGCTCTCTGAGAATGACAGACATGGCCTGTTGCAACTCAGCTTGCACCGAGTGTCCATTGGGCTGCACCTGCCATCCATGATAAGCTGTTCCGTCATAGCGGAAACAAATGAAATACCGATGCATGAAAAGGTTACTTTTTAACTTTTTGTTGCTGCTGTCGACACATGGCCACCCGTCTCATCATTTGGCGATGAAACTTCTCTTCGGCACGGATAATCTTAAACACTTTACAGGCAGGCAGAATGGTCAAGAACTGAAGATGATACTGCTGCTGTATTTCCTTGATTTTAACTTCGTTGGCTGCATGTTTCCGAATGGCTTCTTCACAGGCCTTTTCATCCGTGACATTCAGGTGCCTAAAGCGACGACCTTCCGCAAAATAGGTCATCTGTATTTTTCTCATGTCTCGATACACGGGGAAAAACGCAGCCGATTCTTGCGGGGTCAGTCCGGCTTCTGTCGTGATGAACTGTTCCAGATCGGCTTGAAATTTCTGAGGATTAAACCTCCTTTGCCCACGTTGTGGTTGAGCTGTCGCGGAAGATAGCAACAAGCAGAAGGTGATAAAAATAACGGAAAAAATGTGTTTCATGTTCAGCTCCTTTCTTATTCATCAGCTAATATTGCGTAGATGTCACCATTGTCAATCATCGAGTAAAAAGCAGTTTCTTCAACTGCACCATCACTCATGCTGCTTTCTGTTTGCTGATCTGTGGTGAACACTTGTTCCTGTTGGCCCGCAAAAGGCTTTGCAAAATAAACTGTAGCCGTCATTGCAACAGCCAAAACGCTGGCTGCAGCAATCATTGCCGGACGCATTCTGAACCAAACGGTGTGTTGTGTCTTCACGGTTTTGGCTGCTTGATCAGGCAACTGAGCCATGAATTGATCGGCAAAGTTATCCAAATAACCCTGTGGAGCCTTGAAAGGTTGTACCTTTCCAAATCGGTTCTCTATGTATTTGTCTTCTTTTACCATAATTATTGTCTTTGTTTATATGACGTAAAAATCACCAAAAGGTTTAATCCCGACTCTGAAAATAGGCTGTTATTTTCTTGACTGCCAAATGATAACTGGCTTTTAGCGCACCTTCGCTCGTATTGAGAAGTTGGCTCATCTCGGCATATTTCATTTCCTCATAGTAGCGCAAGTTGAACACCACACGCTGCACTTCCGGCAGCTGGGCTATCGCTTCTTGCAACTGCGCTTGTGTCTCATCTCCATCAAAGTAGTCATCGGCCATCAGCATGTTGGCCACCGAAGGGTCGTCATCCGCACTAACCGCCCTATTGTTGTTTTTCTTTCTCAAGAAGTCCAACGCCTCATTGACGGCAATGCGGTAAATCCAAGTTGATATTTTTGATTTATTGCGAAAATCATCCAAATTGTTCCAAGCCTTGAGAAAGGCATTCTGCAACACGTCATTGGCATCTTCATGGGTCAGAACGATACGACGAATCTTCCAATACAGCGGTTTACTATATTGGTGAACAACCTGTGAGAATGCCTGGCGTTGTGTTTCTTTTTTGGCCAAGCGATCGGCTATGTTCTGTTCATCGTATGGTCTATCCATTCGCACTTATGGCAAGTAATTGAGTAATTGGCGGTATATCACCGAATCAAATCCATAGACATCGGGATATTCTGTCATCACATGGTTCTCGTTTGGGTATAAAGTATAATAGGTGATGAACAGGGGAACCGTCGGTTTTACTTGAACTGATTTAATTAACTTAGCCCTGTCCAGTCTGTCGGTCTCCACTAATTGTTTCTTGTCAGATGATGGATTGTCATCCATATAGGTGGGATGAATGTCTGCTTCCATCGAATATCTTATTCTTTCTATCATCTCTTCGTCCTTGTCACCTAACAGGAACACAGCGAAATCGAATGGCTTTTCCAGTCTGATACAACCATGCGAAACTCCTCGGTATTCTCTTTCGAAGACTCCCTTCGATGACGTATCGTGCAGATAGATAGCGAATTTGTTCTTGAAGCGGAACACGATGCGCCCCATGGCATTGCCCTTTCCACCTTCTTGTATGACAAAATATTGGCCACTTTTCAGCATGTCGGCAGAAACCTGCGTGACATCCATTCGTTTTCCGGTCTTTCGTTCGCGAATGAAATATCGCCGAGCATCAAAATAATCTTTGTTCCCCGCCTGTGGAACCACGCTTTTTTCAATGATGCTTCTGGGCATGACCCACTGTGGATTGATGTCCATACGCACAATACTACTGGTGATGAGTGGTGTCTTCGTACTCAAAGCACCTATGCCAATACGCATGCTCAGCGTCTTGTCGTGATCTCTTGCCATGAGATGCATGGAAGGTAAATTGATGACGACGTACTTTTCATGCTTGTCAGGCTCGTCATCCAGTCGCCACCTGGCACGCTCCAAATTGCAAATCACCTTGCGCCTGGCCACTGTACCTACAGCTTTGGGCAACCGTTGTTTCAAATCATCGTACAACTTCCCATGCGGTTGGATGGCTTGTAGGTAGATGCCCACGCTGTCGTGCCGTACCTTCTGCAAGGCCTCGGTCCAAAAGTTCTTGGTGGGTCGCTGCATGGGAAGATCAAAAAGTTCGCGATAGCTCACATTGACGGAATCGCGCTTTCTGACATCCAGCTTGTTAAACAAAGCGAATGGGTTGGTAAAACCAAACTGTTGCCCATTGACATAGCGTAGATAAGCTTTGGTGAGATGATATTCCAATCGAGCCATCACATGGCTGATGGTGTTGCTGGCTGTATCAAAGTCGAGTGTGCGCAACCGTTTCAAATCGTTCTCAATATCCTTGACATAGAACTTTTTAGGTGAGAATCCAACCTCATCAACAGTACGCAGATACGCCAACAACGTGTCTGCACGCGCATCAACACCCAGCCTGTCTATCCACACGAAGCTGCCACGATGGCCGTAATAACTTCGAGTTCGATAATCGGGCTGCATGGAGTCGACATCGGCTTTCATCAACTGATCAAGATGCTGACGTATTTTACCTGGATGAATGGTATAAGATGACGTTCTCAAATTAGAAAACGCCTCTAATTGAAGTGCTTGGTTTGGATTCAACTCCTTCTTCTTGCATGAACACAACTGGAAGATAAGAAGAAGGAGAAGTGAAAATTTGAAGAAGACTTTCAAAGTCTAACTATCTGATAGAAATCTTTCTAACCGTTTTACCTACCTTGACAATGTAACAACCCTTGGGTACATTGAGTTCGTATCGCTTGTCCTGACTGTCAACCTTGACACTCATTAAGCAAACGCCCGTTACATTATATACTTGCAATACTTGTCCATTAGCACCACTGACATGCAAAACAGAGCCTGAGACAGAAATGGAAACACTCTGAATATCATTCTCGATGATTTCCATTGACTGACCAGCCTGCACCGACAATGGATACGTCATGAGCAATGCAGCAGCGAATGTTATAGAAAGTATCTTTTTAACCATATTATGTCTACCATTTGTGTTCACTTCAAGGCAAAGATAGTTATTTATAGGTAATATTCAAGAATGACCATTGAATATTATTGTGTATTTAACCCTATTTAACATCGAAAATCATTTCTTCGGCTGTCAAAAAGCTGTTTGGGAATATTTTCTGCGCTTCTCGCAGAATAACACTCTCATCATCATACCGCGCGCTATAATGCCCCAACAGCAATTTTCCCACTCCCGCATCAAGAGCCACCTGGGCAGCCTGTGCGGCCGTGCTGTGATAATATAGTTTGGCGCGGGCTTCATGTTCCGCATCGTAGGTCGACTCATGGTACAACACATCCACGCCCTTTACCAGCTGGTGGAGCGTGGGGATGTACCGCGTGTCACTGCAATAAGCATAGCTACGAGGTGCCTCAGCCGGATAGGTCAGTCGGCTGTTTTCCACCAATTCGCCATCCTCCGTGGTCCAATCGGCACCATTCTTGATGTTGTTGATTTGCGAAATGGGAATCTGATAGCAATCTATCATATCCCGACGGATGTGTGGTAAGAGCGGTTTTTCCCTAAACAGGAAACCGCAACAGGGCACTCGATGCTCCAAAGGAATGGATGCTACCGTCAAACTTTTATCCTCATAAATCACCTGATGCTGGGTGGTGTCAACAGCATGGAAGACCACTTCAAACTCAAGACCCTTGCAAAACATGTCCATTTGCATCTGAAGCATCCGCTCAAACTCGCCTGGCGCATAGACATGCAACGTAGCCGTACGCCCCAACATGCCGAAAGTGGAAATCATACCGATAAGTCCCAGACAATGATCGCCATGCAGGTGACTGATAAACACCGCTTGAACACGGGTGAAACTCACCCTGGAACGGCGCAACTGCACTTGCGTACCTTCGCCACAGTCGACCATGAAAAGCTTCCCACGTATGTCGACCACTTGCGAAGAGGCGTTGTGTTTGAGCGTGGGCAAGGCACTGCCACAACCTAAAATATGTATTTTAAAAGGTTCCAATGCCTTTGATTATTGTTGTCTTCTGTAGGCAAAGATGCCCTCATTGTTCTCCAGATAGAGGCTGTCGGCACCCAAGGTGTTCACGCTGAAGGTGTCTTTATTCAGCAACAATTTACCGTTGAGAATCTTCCAAGTTGTCCAAGGATTACTCTCGGCCTTGACGAACGACTGCACCGCACCGCCTTCTTGTATCTCAAAGTTCTTATCCAGACTCGACCACTTGCCTAAGAGCGTGGTGAGATTGATGACTTTCTGAGCCACTCTTTCACCGTTGGACTGAACACCTACGATGGCCAGTCGGTCGCCAACCATCAAACCTCCCTGAACATCAGAGATAACGTCACCATCTGAGTTCAACATATACATCAGCGTATCACCTGCATCTGATATAATCTGCAGCGTGTGCATGGCCGTACCGTCTCCGCATACGCCATATACGGTAGAATCGTTATTGGTTTCTTCCACGGAGGCTGCGTCTTTATCTGCAACTTGCTTGGGCTTACGGTCTACACATCCCATCACTAAAAATGTGGTCAAAACCACAACCACTAAGCCTTTCATACTCTTTTTCATGATAATCTATTTTAATATTTTCTATTTCTTTGATTTACAACCTGTTGTACGAATTAATAAAGAAGTGATTTCTTCGACATTGTAATTCCTATGCTATTGGCCACCAAACTCAATGACTTTGAAGGCCAAACTCAATGACTTTGGAGTGTAAACTCAATGACTTTCATTTGCAGCCGCATCGCATGCATTATTTTTGGTCGCATGGGTTGCTTTCCTTTCCATCATCTTTGCTTCCACCCATAGTTTATCCATTTCCTCCAACGTCATATCAGTCAACTGCTTTCCTTTCTTCAACGTTTGCTGTTCTACATAGTTGAAACGACGGATAAACTTCTGGTTAGTCATTTCCAAAGCGTTCTCCGGATTCAGATGATACAAGCGTGCGGCGTTGATGACGGAGAAGAGAAAATCACCGAGTTCACTCGTTGCTTTCTCTTGACTATGCTGATTCAATTCCACCTCCAACTCCTTCAACTCCTCACGCACCTTATCCCATACGTCTTCACGCTGTTTCCAGTCGAACCCTACGTTGCGGGCTTTGTCCTGAATGCGGTAAGCCTTGATGAGTGATGGCAGCGAATCAGGCACACCCGATAGCACTGTTTTGTTTCCATCTTTCTCCTTTTGCTTGATTTGCTCCCAGGTTTGTTCCACCTGTTGCTCCGTCTTGGGGTTGTCGGTCGATGAGTCACGTTCGACCGTTCTTCCCTGTTTGGGATCACCCTCCCATCCTGTCCAGTCGATAAACGGATGGCGGAACATCAGTTTGTCGGCCTGTTTGTTGCATACATCTGCCAAATCGAAGTCGCGTGTCTCCTCTCCTAAGATGGAATAGAACAGCACATGTTCCATGACATCGCCCAACTCCTTGCAAATGTTTTTCTTATCGTCGTTCAAAAGCGCATCACAAAGTTCGTAAACCTCTTCTATCGTATTGGGTCTGAGGCTCTCATTGGTCTGCTTTCTGTCCCAAGGACACTCTTTTCGCAATCGCTCTTGGACATCGAGCAAACGACTAAAAGCCGCCAGTTTTTCTTCTTTCGTGTGCATATAGGTGTATTTTATTACGGCAAAAGTAATCATTTTCAATTGAATTTTCGTAATTTTGCAACGATTTATACGAATTTATTATTTAAGCAGAAATACATCAAATGGAATTAGCAAGTAAGTATGATCCCAAAGAAGTGGAATCAAAATGGTATGAGTATTGGCTGAACCACAAACTTTTCAGTTCAAAACCTGACGGACGCGAACCTTATACGGTTGTCATACCTCCACCCAACGTCACTGGCGTTTTGCACATGGGGCACATGCTCAACAATACCATTCAAGATATCTTGGTGCGCCGCGCCCGCATGGAAGGCAAGAATGCCTGCTGGGTACCGGGTACAGACCATGCGTCGATTGCCACAGAAGCCAAAGTGGTGGCACGTCTCAAAGAACAGGGCATCAACAAGACTGACCTTTCAAGAGATGAGTTTTTGAAGCATGCATGGGACTGGACACACGAGCACGGCGGCATCATCCTGAAGCAATTGCGTCGCCTGGGCGCTTCTTGCGACTGGGACCGCACGGCGTTCACCATGGACGAGAAGCGTTCGGAGAGCGTCATCAAGGTGTTCTGTGACCTCTACAACAAGGGGCTCATCTACCGCGGCGTGCGTATGGTGAACTGGGATCCACAGGCTCAGACGGCCCTCAGTGACGAGGAGGTGATTTACAAGGACGAACATTCCAAACTGTATTACCTGCGCTACAACGTTGTGGAAGAACACGGCAAGTATGCCGTTGTGGCCACCACGCGTCCAGAAACCATCATGGGTGACACGGCCATGTGCATCAACCCCAACGATCCCAAGAACCAATGGCTGAGGGGTAAGCACGTCATCGTGCCACTCGTAGGCAGGGAGATTCCGGTGATTGAAGACGACTACGTGGATATCGAGTTCGGAACGGGCTGCCTCAAGGTGACACCGGCGCACGACATCAACGACCACGCCTTAGGTTTGAAACACGGACTGCAAACCATTGACATCTTCAACGACAACGGTACTCTCTCCGAAGCGGCTGGGCTGTATGTGGGCATGGACCGTATGGAGGTGCGCAAGCAAATTGCCAAAGACCTGGAGAAAGCGGGATTGATGGAAAAGGTGGAAGACTATAACAACAAAGTGGGCTATTCTGAGCGTACTAACGTGCCCATTGAGCCAAAGCTATCCACACAGTGGTTCCTCAAAATGCAACACTTTGCCGACCTGGCCTTGCAGCCGGTGATGGACGATGACATACAATTTTATCCATCAAAATATAAGAACACCTACCGCCACTGGCTGGAGAACATCAAGGATTGGTGCATTAGCCGTCAGCTATGGTGGGGACATCGCATACCAGCCTACTACTTCATGGTAGACGGCAAGCAAGAGGTTGTGGTGGCCAAGAGTGCGGAAGAAGCGCTGGAGCTGGCCCGAAAGAAGGACAATGCGCTGACCATGGAACAGCTGGAGCAAGACAGCGACTGTCTGGACACCTGGTTCTCCTCATGGCTATGGCCTATCTCACTCTTTGACGGCATCAACCATCCCGACAACGAGGAAATCAACTACTACTACCCCACGGCTGACCTGATTACCGGACCCGATATCATCTTCTTCTGGGTGGCACGCATGATCATGGCCGGATACGAGTATAAAGGGCAGATGCCTTTCAAGCATGTGTACTTCACGGGCATTGTTCGTGACAAGTTAGGGCGCAAGATGAGCAAGAGCCTCGGCAACTCTCCCGACCCCATCTCGCTGATAGACCAATACGGAGCCGACGGTGTGCGCATGGGTATGATGCTCAGTGCGCCGGCTGGCAACGACATCCTCTTCGATGAAAGCCTGTGCGAGCAAGGTCGCAACTTCAACAACAAGATTTGGAATGCCTTTAGATTGGTAAAAGGTTGGGAAGTGGTTGACGGCGAACAGCCCAATGCCTGCAAACTGGCGACAGCCTGGTTTGAGGCAAAACTGCGCACCACAAACGAAGAAGTGAACGACCTGTTTGCTAAATATCGTATCTCTGAAGCCCTCATGGTGGTGTATCGCCTGTTCTGGGACGAGTTTTCAAGTTGGTATCTGGAAATGGTCAAACCGGCCTACGGTACCCCCATTGACCGAACAACCTACGAGGCTACCTTGAAGTACTTTGATGTATTGCTCAAGATGCTGCATCCTTTCATGCCATTCATCACCGAAGAACTGTGGCAACACCTGTACACACGCGCTGAAGGAGAATCGATTATGCGCGAGAAGTTGGACATCGCAGAGCCTACGGACGCTGACCGGACGCTGGTAGAAGACATCGAAAAGGTGAAACAAATCGTGAGTGGCGTGCGCACTGTACGCAACCAAAAGAACATTTCACCAAAGGACGAACTGGAGCTCATCGCCATATCCAACAACAATCATGCGGTTTATAACGACATCATCACCAAGATGGCCAACCTGAAAGACATTGAGGTGGCGGAAGAAAAGCCAGCAGACGCAGCCCTATTCATGGTGGGTACCGATGAATTTGCCGTGCCGGTGGGCAACTTGATTGACGTAGCAGCCGAACTCAAGAAACAGGAAGATCAGCTCAAACACCTTGAAGGATTCTTGGCTGGCATCAAGAAAAAGCTCGCTAACGAGAAGTTTGTGGCCAATGCACCGGAAGCTGTCGTGGCACTGGAGCGTAAGAAACAGAGCGACTCGGAAGAGAAAATAGCCTCGTTGCGCCAATCAATAGCAGAGTTGAAAAATAAAACATCATGATGAATAGCAGGAAACGATTGTTTTGGTGGGTAATCCTGGCCTGCACGATGATACTCTCTTCGTGCAGCGAGGATGAGCCTGTAAACGTTGAGGACTTCAATAAGCAGACCATACTGGTTTACATGCCTTGGTCAGGCGATTCGAATGTCAGCGGGCTGTATAACTTTTTCAAGGAAAACCTGGACAGCATTGAGTCGGGAATAAAAGCCAAGAAAGGGCTGAAAGACTCACGATTAGTGGTTTTCCTCAGCAAGTCGGCCACTGAATCGGAATTGTACGAGGTAAAATATGAGAACAAGGAGTTAGTACACCAACCCATCAAGACCTATTCGGGGCATGCATACACAACAGCAAGCGGTATCGCAGAAATCATCAACGACACCAAGTCGGCTGCTGAAGCCTTGAACTATGCCATGATTATTGGGTGCCACGGAACGGGTTGGACGTACAAGGCCAACTGGAAGGACTATCCATATCAGGCGAAGAAATACCACTTCATGACGCGGCAACGCGTGACCCAATGGGAACGGACACGCTTTTTTGGCAGCGTGAACGACCTGGAAAACTATGCGACAGACATCGAAGTGCTGGCTGAGGGCATTGCCCAGACGGGTACTAAAATGCAGTATATCTTGTTTGACGACTGTTACATGGCCAACATAGAAACGGCTTACATGCTGAAAGATGTATGTAACTTCTTAATTGGATCGACCTCAGAAGTCATTGCAATCGGCATGCCTTACGCTTCCATGTGGGCCAGTTTGGCCACACCAGTACCCAACTATGCCACGGCAGTAAACAAGTTTCATGAGTTTTATTCAAACTATAAGGTGGCCTCTGGAGCCATTGCCGTGATTGATTGCCGTCAAGTAGATGGTCTGGCCAACATCATGCGAGACATCAATGCCGTCTATACCTTAGACGACAAACAACGAGACAGCATCCAAGTACTGGATGGTTTCAAACCAAACATCTTCTTTGATTTGGGCGATTATGTGGACAAACTGTGCCAAGACGAAAGAATGAAAGCAACGTTCAAAGCCCAATTGGCCAAGGTTGTACGCAGCAAGAGTGTGACGGATTCAATCTATTCGTTTATCTATCCCTACGAAAAGCCCAAGTTTATCAAGATTAAAAACTTCAGCGGAATCACCATTTCCGACCCAACCCTGCATGTTGCACCATCGCGTGGATTGCAGCAAACAGGCTGGTGGAAAGCAACACATTAAGTTATCGCCTTACGTCTTCTCAGGAACAGCTTCGTTTTTGCGAAAGCTCTGCAATCAGCTGAAAAGCGCTAACCCGTGCGGTTGAGAATTCTTTCAAATCAGAAAGAATAAGAAAGTCCAACAGACAGGTATTCCTTGTACATGAAGTAGCCATGATGATCGTCGCGCTTACGACTGTCGTCAAATCGTGGATATACGTACAGGTTGGTGGAGAGGTACTTGGTGAACTGCACCGAGAGCGTATTCTCCCACTCTATTTCGGCACGTTTGTACGAGGTATAACCGTACAAGCGCGTTTTCCATTGAACCATATCAGAGAACTTCCAGGTGAGATCAATGTTCATACTCGAACCATAGTCGTCTACAGAATGTTTACCTTTTTCGATACCAAATCTTGTTACCAAATCTTCACGTCCCACATAACGATAATGGTAGGCAAACGGAGCTATGTTGACATTTCCCCTGAGTTTGCCCTTGAACCAGTCGACATTGTATCGCATACCCAAGGATAATTCAACGTTCAACGGAGAGAGAAAATCGGAGTACACGCGCTCGTCATTATTACGAAAGCCACGCATGAACTGGGTGTTGGCAATAAGTTGCAAGGAATAGTACCATCTCTTGGTAGCTTGCAGGCCAAAGTTGCTCGTGTATCTGATATCGTCAGTATGTGTTTTAAGCGCGTGCAGGGTATCACTCTTGGAGGTTTGGAAACCTAATTTCATCTCCAGTTTATTGTCCCATTTCACTTTCTGTTTGTTGTTGTAATTGGCATTCAGCGTCACTGTTCCCAGCATCGAATAGTTACTCTCGCCGGCCTTGTACCAGTTGCCCGACACATAGTTTTGCAGGAATTGCAGATAGCCATCACCAGAGAACTTCCAGAAATTAGGTTTTTTGATGACTACGTCTACTGGAACAGGTAAAGCTTCGGTGGGTTTAGGGGCCACTTTTTCTACGATGGCGGTCTTCGTCTTGATGGTTGCATCTTGACTTGTTGAGACCAGGCCTTGCGCATCGAGACGTGTCTGCGTATTCCGAACGAGATCAGGACGCTTCAGATAAACGCGGAGCAAAGCTCTCTCCAGCGTTTCGTTGAACATAGAGTTGGTCACTGGGTCTTCTGACAGCCGGAACTGATTGTGACTGATGTTATGATAAAACGTCATAGGCAAAAACAATCTCGAGTATTTGCCATTCTTGTCATTGAGCCAACTGTTCAATGACGCATTGACTTTCTGCAACGAATCAAGCTGCATCTTATAGTTTTTCAGAGAATCTGTATACGTTTTTACGAAAGGAGCAACGGTATCCACAGGATGGTGTATAACGCCACGTAAACTCTCCCCATAAGCATTCATAGCAAGAGCGGACAAGAACAATAACACTGTGCTTTTAAATTTCATTTTTATGAATTGTTTTGTATGGATGCAAAGGTAATAATAAAAAATGACAGTTGCTTGTTTGTTTCGCAATTTTATGCTAACTTTGCAACTTGTATTTTTGTGACATTTAACAAATAAAATATCATATCGTGGCTGAAACAAAGTATATATTCGTTACGGGTGGTGTAGTTTCATCACTTGGTAAAGGTATCATTTCATCCTCTATTGGTAAGCTTTTACAAGCAAGAGGTTACAACATTACCATTCAAAAATTTGATCCTTACATCAACATCGACCCCGGTACACTCAACCCTTACGAACATGGAGAGTGCTATGTAACGACCGATGGGATGGAAACTGATTTGGATTTAGGCCACTACGAGCGCTTTACTGGCATACAAACCACCAAGGCTAACTCGCTGACAACAGGTCGCATCTACAAGGCGGTGATTGACAAAGAACGCCGAGGAGACTACTTAGGCAAGACTATTCAGGTGGTTCCGCACATCACAGACGAAATCAAACGCAACGTGAAGCTGTTGGGACAGAAGTATCATTATGACTTTGTCATCACGGAGATTGGCGGTACAGTGGGCGATATCGAGTCAACACCTTTCCTGGAAGCTATCCGTCAATTAAAATGGGAACTGGGTAAGAACGCCTTGAGTGTACATCTCACATACGTTCCTTACTTGAAAGCTGCGGGAGAATTGAAGACCAAACCGACACAGCACAGCGTGAAGGAACTGCAAAGCATTGGTATACAACCCGACGTACTGGTGTTGCGCACAGAGAAACACTTGAAAGATGATGTTTTACATAAGGTGGCTTCGTTCTGCAATGTGGATTTTGACTGTGTGATTCAGAGTGAGGATTTGCCAAGTATCTACGAAGTTCCGGTGAACATGCAGAACCAAGGTCTGGACGTAGCCATTCTTAAAAAGATGGGATTGGAAGTAAAAGAAACACCAACCCTTGGTCCATGGAAGAATTTCTTGGAGCGAAGAAACAGAGCGAAGGAAGAGGTTCGCATCGGCTTGGTTGGTAAATACGACCTTCAAGATGCATATAAGAGCATTCGAGAGAGCCTTTCACAGGCTGGCACCTATAACGACCACAAGACTGTTTTGACGTTCATCAACTCAGAAAAGATTACTGAAGACAACGTCGCAGAAATGTTGAAAGGGCAAGATGGCATTGTAATCTGTCCTGGATTCGGGCAGCGCGGCATAGAAGGTAAGCTGGTTGTGGCTCATTATACACGCACACACGACATTCCTACCTTTGGCATTTGTCTGGGTATGCAGATGATGGTGATAGAATTTGCACGCAATGTACTGGGTTATCCTGATGCCAACAGTAGAGAAATGGACGGAAAGACCGAGCATAATGTCATAGACATCATGGAGGAACAGAAGAACATTACCAACATGGGAGGTACGATGCGTCTAGGGGCTTACGAATGTCAACTAAAACAAGATTCACGCGTGTTCAACATCTACCGACAGGAATTCATACAAGAACGTCACCGTCACCGTTTCGAGTTCAACACCGCTTTCCTTAAAGAATACGAGAAGGCTGGCATGATGTGCGTAGGAAAGAACCCCGAAAGTAACCTCGTTGAAGTGGTAGAAATACCTGGTTTAAAGTGGTACATCGGTACACAGTTCCACCCAGAGTATCAGAGTACGGTACTCAAACCACACCCATTGTTCGTCGATTTCATCAAGACGGCTATTCAAAAACAGAAGAAATAATCAAGAAATGGATAAAAATACTATTACCGGACTCGTGCTGATGGGTTTGCTGCTGATTGGATTCAGCTGGTGGTCGCAACCCTCTTCCGAACAAAAGGCTGAAATGATGCGCCAAGACTCCATTGCTGCGGTCATGAAGCAAAAGGCGGAAACCAACAGAAAGAACGCGGAAGCCAAACATTTGGCTGAACAGAAAGCCAAGCAAGAAGCTGACACCACGGCTCTTTTCCATGAAGCCTTGCAAGGTGAGGCGCATGATATTGTTTTGAAAAACGAGAAACTGCAACTTACTTTGAACACCAAAGGAGGAACAGTCACCAAAGCTATTATTAAGGGATTCAAGGACAAAGAAGGAAATAAGGATGTAACGTTGCTGGATGAAAAGGTTCATAGTTTGAACTTCACCCTATCCACCAAAGACGCCAACATCGCTACTCAAGACCTCTTCTTCCAACCTTCGGCACAAACAGACTCAACCGTTACGCTCACCGCCAATGCGGGTCAGGGAAAGTCTATGGTGCTGACTTATAGATTAGGGCCAAACTATCTTCTGCACATGTCCATGCAAGTGATGGGCATGAACGGTCTTTTTGCGCCAGATACGAAAGTGATGAACGTGAACTGGAAAGACAAATGCAGGCAGCAGGAGAAAGGTTTTACGTTTGAAAATCGCTATTCAACCCTTACTTATCATGAGGAAGATGGTGGCACAGACAAGCTCAGTGAAACTTCAGAGAAAGTAGATGAGCAAATCGATAAGAAGATTGACTGGGTTGCTTTCAAGAACCAGTTCTTCTCAGCTGTGATGATTGCCAAGCACGAATTTAATACTGGTGCCTTGTTAACCAGCATTCCACAACAGAAAGGCAGTGGCTTCTTGAAAGAATATGAAGCGAAATTGAAGACATTCTTTGACCCAACTGGGCAAACACCATCTGAATTTGAATTCTATTTCGGCCCAAACGATTTCCGTTTACTCAACCGAGTTGAGCAACAGAGTACTTTTAATAAAGACCTCGAATTACAAAGATTGGTATATCTTGGCTGGCCATTGTTCCGCATTATCAACCGTTGGTTTACCATCTATGTATTCGATTGGCTATCCAAATGGTTCCCCATGGGCGTAGTACTCATCTTAATCACCTTATTATTAAAGGTCATTACCTTCCCAATGGTTAAGAAGAGCTACATGAGTTCGGCCAAGATGCGAGTCTTAAAACCAAAACTCGAGGCTGCCACGGCTCAATACAATAAGCCTGAAGACCAGATGCAGAAGCAACAAGCCATGATGGCAGAATATTCTAAATATGGCGTGAGTCCGCTTTCGGGCTGTCTGCCGATGCTCATTCAGATGCCTATTTGGATTGCTATGTTCAACTTTGTGCCAAACGCCATTCAACTACGTGGAGAAAGTTTCCTTTGGATTAACGACTTGAGTACATTTGATCCAGTGATTGAATGGAACAGAAACATTTGGCTCATTGGTGACCACCTGTCACTTACCTGTATTCTTTTCTGTGTGGCCAACGTGCTCTATAGCTGGATGACCATGCGTCAGCAGCGCGATCAGATGGTGGGACAGCAAGCTGAACAAATGAAGATGATGCAATGGATGATGTATCTCATGCCGGTGATGTTCTTCTTCATGTTCAACGACTATTCATCAGGTCTTAACTTCTATTACTTTGTTTCACTGTTCTTCAGTGCAGCCATCATGTGGACCTTGCGTAAGACGACCAACGATGAGAAGCTGCTCAAGATTCTCGAAGCAAGATATGAAGAGAATAAAGCAAACCCGAAGAAGCTAAGTGGCATGGCGGCTCGTTTGCAAGCCATGCAGGAACAGCAGCAAGCCATGCAACGCAAAAGAGAAGAACTCGAAAGAAAAAAACGTAAACTATAATAGAGATGAAAAAAACAACACTCTTTTTAGCAACTGTCGCCCTCATCTTTGGCGGCAGTTTTGCAAATGCACAGAACACCGTGAAAGATCAAAACGCAACATTCAAAGTGGGCAGTGACCTCATGACACCAGAAGCCTTATGGGCCATGGGACGCATTGGTGGTGCCACAGCTTCACCAGACGGTAAACAAGTTGTCTACCAAGTAGGCTACTACAGTGTGAAACAAAACAAAAGTCAGCAGATGCTGTTCGTCATGGACGCTGACGGAAAAAACAAACGTCAGCTCACAACAGGACAGCAAAGCGAGACAGATGGCGCATGGATTGATCAGGGACGACGAATCGTATTCCTCACAGGAGGCCAGCTTTGGTCAATGAATGCCGACGGCAGTGACCGAAAACAGCTCACAAACAGCAGCGTGGACATTGAGGGATTCAAGTTTTCACCAGACGAAAGAAAAGTCATCCTCATCAAGTCACTTCCCTATCATGGCACCATCCAAGCCAATCCTGCTGACCTACCATTGGCTACAGGACGACTTGCAACTGACATGAACTATCGCCATTGGGACCACTATGTTGAAACAATCGCGCACCCCTTCGTGGCAGACTTTGATGGTTCAAGCATCAATGAAGGCGTAGACGTTTTACAAGGCGAGCCTTTCGAGTGCCCAACCGCACCCTTCGGAGGGACAGAACAGCTTGCTTGGAGTCCTGATTCTAAGTCCATTGCCTACACTTGTCGTAAGAAGGAAGGCGTACAATACGCCATTTCCACCGATACAGACATCTACTTATATGATGTTGCAACACGCAAAACCAAAAACCTTTGCAAGCCATCTGGCTACAAAGAACCTGCTATCGATGCCTCAAAATCAATGAAGAATCAATCGGTGAATCACCAACCGGGCGACATGAATGTTGGTTACGACACCAATCCTCAGTTCTCTTCAAACGGCAAATACATTGCCTGGCAGAGCATGGCGCGCAATGGTTATGAGAGCGACCGCAACCGTTTGTGCGTCTATACCCTGGCGGATGGAACGAAAAACTATGTCACCGAACAGTTTGACAGCAATGTTGACGCATATTGCTGGGGCAATGACAACAACACCTTTTACTTCATTGGTGTATGGCATGGCAAGACACATGTCTATCAAACCAACCTGAAAGGCCAAATCAAGCAACTCACTGACGGACAATACGACTACGGTAGCCTACAACTGTTGGGCCGTAAGGGACAGCTACTCGTTACGCGCCACTCGATGTCGCATCCAGATGATTTGTTTGTTCTCACGCCGTCAAAGAAGGAGAAGCGTTCACAAGTGACACAAATAACAGATGAAAACAAGCATATCTTTGATCAATTGGCCATTGGAAAAGTTGAAGAGCGTTGGACAAAGACAACAGATGGCAAAGATATGCTCAGCTGGATCGTTCTTCCCCCACACTTCGATGCCAACAAGAAATACCCTACTCTGCTATTCTGTGAAGGTGGTCCGCAAAGCCCAGTCAGTCAGTTCTGGAGCTATAGATGGAACTTACAAATCATGGCAGCACACGGATATATCGTTGTTGCACCCAACCGTCGTGGTCTTCCGGGCTTCGGTTCGGCATGGAACGAAGAGATTTCTGGCGATTGGACAGGACAATGCATGAACGATTATCTATCGGCCATCGACGACGCAGCAAACAATCTTCCTTACGTTGACAAAGACCGATTGGGAGCTGTTGGTGCCTCTTTCGGTGGATTCTCGGTTTATTATCTTGCCGGTCATCATGACAAACGATTCAAATGTTTCATCTCTCACGATGGCGCATTCAACCTTGAGAGCATGTATACTGACACCGAAGAGGCCTGGTTCTCTAACTGGGAATACGAAGATGCTTATTGGAACAAAGACCAAACAGCCAATGCAAAGCGCACATACCAAAACAGTCCACATCAGTTTGTTGACAAATGGGACACACCTATCCTCTGCATTCATGGTGAAAAGGATTATCGCATTAACGCCAATCAGGGCATGGGAGCCTTCAATGCTGCCCGTTTGCGCGGCATTCCAGCCGAACTACTCATCTTCCCTGATGAGAACCACTGGGTGCTGAAACCGCAAAACGGCATTCTTTGGCAGCGTACATTCTTCCGCTGGCTGGACCGCTGGCTGAAGAAATAATGCCCTTGTGCCAACCCGTCAACTAAAAAAACTTTAAAACTCAATAACTTAAAAACTCACGATAATGGTTGAAACATTTCAAAAGAAACTGAGCGACTCTCCAGCATGGCGTTGGACAGCCCTCGTATTACTGGCATCGGCAATGTTCTTTGCCTACATCTTCGTTGACATTCTGTCGCCTTTACAAGAATTTTTACAGACCCAACACGGCTGGGATCCTATAGCCTACGGTCGTTTTGCGGGTTCTGAACCATTTCTGAACGTATTTGTATTCTTCCTTATATTCGCAGGTATCATCCTGGATAAAATGGGGGTGCGCTTCACAGCCATCCTTTCAGGCGCCGTCATGGTGGTTGGTGCTTCCATCAACTATTACGCCCTGACAGAAGGTTTCGAAGCAAGCAGTCTAAAAGTATGGTTTGATAACAATTTGAACCTACCGCTTTCGGCCTGGAATGTTACACCATTTTATGATGGTATGCCAGCCTCAGCCAAGCTATCAGCCATCGGATTCATGATTTTCGGTTGTGGTGCCGAAATGGCTGGTATCACGGTTTCGCGTGGTATTGTGAAGTGGTTTAAGGGTAAAGAAATGGCGTTGGCCATGGGCATCGAAATGGCTATTGCCCGTGTGGGTGTCGCCGTGGTAGTCATTGCATCGCCAGCCATCGCCTCTATTCATCCAATAGACGTTTCACGGCCAGTCGCTTACGAACTTCTTCTGTTGATTATTGGTTTGATATGCTTTATTGTTTATGGTTTCATGGACAAGAAGTTGGATGCACAAGGCGTGGAAGAAGAGAAAGATGATCCATTCAAAGTGTCGGATATTGGAAAGATATTATCACTGAAAATGTTCTGGATTGTGGCGCTACTCTGCGTACTTTACTATTCAGCCATCTTCCCTTTCCAAAAATACGCCATCAACATGTTGCAATGCAACCTAAACTTTACGGCTGAACAAGCAGGTATGGTGTTCTTTGTATTTCCATTAGGTGCCGCTGCCGTCACTCCTTTCCTGGGCAATTTCCTCGACCGCAAAGGTAAAGGAGCATCCATGCTCATCTTAGGCGCGTTGCTCATGGTGGTATGTCACCTTGTGTTTGCGTTCGTTGTACCAGCCACACAAAGCGTTATCATCACCTATGCCGCCATCATCTTGTTAGGCATTTCGTTCTCATTGGTTCCGGCTGCGCTATGGCCTTCAGTTCCAAAGCTGATTGATGACAAACTCATTGGTTCGGCATACGCATTGATTTTCTGGATTCAGAACATCGGTCTTTATGCCTTCCCAATGATTATTGGTTCTGTGTTGCGTTCATCCAACCCTGGTGTTACCGACCCATTGAAGTACAACTACACCGTACCTATGTTGGTATTCGCCTCCTTGGGCGTGATTGCCCTTATCTTGGGATTCCTGTTGAAAGCCCTTGACAAGAAGAAAGGTTATGGATTGGAACAACCAAACATTCAAAAGTAGGCGAGACATCGCTGGGCAAGTACGAAACGCTTGCCCATGCGTATGATATCAATAGGCTCACACTACCTCGACCTACCTGTACCAAGAAGGGCTCAACTGTAATAAGTTGAGCCCTTCTTGGTATATAAATGGTAGCTTGTATCAGAAGCGATAGCCCAATGTGAGCAGCAGCTGGTGGCGCTTGTTGCTAACGCTTACCGCATCGGCGATACAGTCCTCTTGCTTATTTGTTTTAGAATAGTAACTCATGAATGGATAAAAATTACCATTTGTCTGCGTATACTGATAGGCCAAATCTACCAAGAATTTCTTGACAGAGTAACCCAATCCGCAGGTAATGCGGTTGGTACTTTCCCAGTTGGTGTAGTCGGTTGAGGTGGCGTATGCGTTTCCTGGCGAAGAAATACTACCGTCACGATAGCCATCCTTACTAAACATCGGACTCAAATAGTTATACCCCAGACGAACAGCCAAGCTTGGCAACGGTTTGTATTCTGCGCCCAATTTCACTGTACTCACTCCTTTCAGGGTTGCTTTGGTATGGTCGTTCATGCCACCGTCGCTGTAAGAGTCGTCATAATAACCACCATCTACAGGGTCATAATAACCACCGTTGTTCACACGATTATCGATTGTGCCATAGTCAGCATACTCGTAGGTTGCGCCCAAGGCCAGCTCTCTGCCAATGGTATGGCCCAGACTCAGACCAAACTTCCAAGGTGTGTATACTTTGAAATCATAAACTGAGCTCTGACCTTTGTCCAACTTGTCCAGCGCATTAGCCATGGTCATATCATTTGCGCCTTTTAAATGCAAGTTGTACATGGTAGGCGTATGGATATATGCCCCTATACGGAATGGAGAATTCTCTATGGGTAGGAAAATAGCACCAGCCTTGATATCAATGCCGTTACCATCTATACGCAGGTCTTCCCACACTTCCACTAATGTGTTACGCTCCAAATTCTCCGTGTAAAAGCTGTTGCTACGATAGTTCACATCGTGCAAGCCAAAGGTCAATCCAAGGTACACCCGATTGTTTAAATTGCCGCTTAAATTTAAGCTATACTCACCAATGTAACCCTTTTGATACTGTCCAAACACATAGGCCGTACCATCAAGATAATCCATGCCTGTCTGTTTGCCATTTGAATCCTTGATAGGAGCCATCAATCTAGCATAGGTGGCATCTATCGCATTCCAATTATAATCATTTGCAAACGGATACTTCATCGCTGACAGTTTATTCTGTGAGGCATGCGATAGCGTGTTTGCAGCCGTTAGAATCTGGTCAAAATTACGACTCTTGTGGTAATTAAACGCAAAGTTCATATATCCGTTCCGGCCTGTACGCATCGAGTACACCAACCCAAGTTGATCGAAGCTGGCATTGGTCTTGTTACCATTGAAACCAATCTGGATATTGCTGATAGAGGGCGTTGTGGTTTCACCTTGTTGAGTGACCAAGCCTCCAGATACAGTAACCTGCCCAGATCGGAATAACCCTATCCCCGCAGGGTTAGTGCTAATCGTGGATATATCCGCACCCAGCGCCTCCAAAGCACCGCCCATGCCTACATACCGAGCCGTACCGTTGAGGTCGTTGTCAATCAGTTTCGTATCTTGATAAGTCTCTTGTGCTGTCAGTGATGCCGACATGAGCATCATGACCGCCATCAGGCAATATTTTGTCTTCATTTGTCTCATATTTTATATTCGTTTTATTCTTTACCTTCTACCTCCACCAAAGTGGCCACCGCCACCGCCAGAAGAGTGTCCGCCGCCAAAACCGCCACCGGAAGAACGTGTGCCGCTAAAGCCACCACCGGAAGAACGTGAGCCGCCAAAGCCACCACTGTTATAACTTGGTGTAGACCTGGTGGAATTACCAAAGCTACTGTTACTGCGAGTGCCGATTGAATTGGAACGAGGCGTATCGGTTCTGCCACCGAACGACCTGTTACGTCTACTGCGGGTTGTATAAGTACTTCCTGGCTGTCTGTTGCCATTTGCAGATCCACGGGCGAATCGCCCTGTACTGTACGTATCTCCGCTACCGTTAAATCTCCAGGTTCTGTCTCCAGTCAAGCCACGGGGGTTGCCACCATATACACGTGCATAGCCTCTACCGTACCCGCCATACGGATAGCTATACCAGCCTCTGTAATATGAACCATACCATCCGCTATAGCCATAATACCAAGGATTGTACCATGGATCGTAGAAACCATAATAGCCGCCATACCAAGAACTGTACCAGGGATCGTAGAACCCAGCATAACCATAATACCATGGGTCATACCACGGATCGTAAAAACCCCAACCGGCACGCCAGTAAGGATAGGCTCGCCAACGGTAACTGCTGTAGAACCACGGATTATAATAGCCGTCCCAGCGGCTCATCCGACTTGTGTATTCAAAGTCATCACCATCGACCATCGTATCATAATACCTGCCGACAAAAGTGGTGTCGATGTAGGTAGAGTCGGGATAAACCCCTCTACCCTTCTGAAATTCGATGACATCGTTGCCGCGATTGTCCGTTCCTATCTTCTGATAATGACTCCAATACTTACCATGACGATTATATTCGTCTACATCACGGTTGCTGCCACTATAGGTCACTTCACGATCATTCGTACGCACCTTTGGCTTCTTAGCAGTAGGTAAGTTATTCGGAAGAATGTACATATCGTCCTGTGCCAACATCTTATAGGGCATCATTCCCAACAATAGGGTGAATAATATGAGCTTTTTCATCGTGTTACTCCTTTCTATTATATGCTTTTCCACAATGCAAATATATCAATTATGTTTATGCAAATATAAGGAAATTCCCTAACTATGGATAGGTTTTTCCCTATTTTTTATACCTTTGCGGCATCTTTTACGTTAAGAATATGAAATATAAGATAGCAGACTTTAAAATGGCCTGTACGCCGGAGCTTACGCAAATTGCCAAAGACCTGTTACCCGATTTGATGGGAGAAATAGGTTTTGAGTCGTTTGAAGACACTCCAGATGGACTCAAAGGATACATTCCCGCAGATTTGCTGGACACCAACAGCTTGAAGCAAGTGCTTGAAACCTTTCCCTTAGAAGGTGTCAACATCACCTACACGCTTTCCGACACAGAAGACAAAAACTGGAACGAGGCTTGGGAAAACACGGGGTTCGCACCTATCAACATTGACGACAAAGTGGTGATTTATGATGCAAGAACTGGGAAGAAACCCACCGATGACTCGCTCATCAACATCGGAATCGAAGCGAAACAAGCTTTTGGCACGGGAACTCACGAGACTACCCGCATGATGATTGGAGCCATGCTACAGCTGTCACTGAAGGGAAAGCGGGTTCTGGACTGTGGATGCGGCACGGGCATTTTGGGCATCGCTGCCCTTAAACTGGGTGCAGAGGCGGTCGTTGGCTTCGATATCGACGAGTGGAGTGTGGAAAATACTCAACACAATGCTGCTATCAATGAGGTTGACAACATCGAGGTTTTTCATGGTGACGCACACGTTTTATCGCATGTGTCGGGGGTATTTGACGTGGTGCTGGCCAACATCAACCGCAACATTCTTCTGAACGACATGCCCGCTTATCTGGAAATAATGAATGCTGGCTCGGTCTTAATCATCAGTGGTTTTTATGAAGAGGATGTAAAATTGCTTGACGAAAAAGCCAACTCATTAGGATTAGTAAGGACATGCAAAAAAACAGATAATCACTGGTGCTGTTTGACATTTATCAAGCAGTAACCATCTCGCAACTACCTGATTACAAACGGAATACAGATACAAGTTCAAACCCATTGACTTTGCCCTTCAAAGTCAATGGGTTTGGCCTTCAAAAGCATTGACTTTAACGCTTCAAGTCATAGAGATTGCCAGGCCATCAAATAGCTTTACGATTTTTAGTTGGTTATTCTAAATTACTTATCGATATTTTTCAAGGATATTATTTTACTTATCAATCGCCCTTTCGAGGCTCAAAGGTATGAGAAATCGTTGAATAATGGCCATGAAAGAGCGGCGAGTGCATCAAGCTGTTTGACATATCCCTATTTTCACCAAGTTACCTTTTGGCGACCAATGGTCATCTGCTTCAAATCGTAAAACGAGCCGTTGTAGACATTCAAGTCAACGAACCCTTTGATACCAGGCAGTTTTCCGGCATCAGTATGCTGCCAGAATTTCCACTTGCCTTTATAGGTCACCTTCTCAACATAGTAATGGGCTATCCAGTAGGGATAATCATCAAAGACGGGTGCGCCCAGATATTCGTCCTTGAATTTATAATAGGTATAAATCATAGGCTTCACATGGTACTTGTCTTCAACGATGTGCAACCAGGTGAGGATATCTCGTTGAAAGTCTTCCACGCTCTGATCCTTAGGTTTGTGTTCAACATCCAAGACCGGCGGCAGGTCACCATCTTCCAGATGTACCTGCTTCAAAAAATAGTATGCCTGATCTCTGGCCGACGAATGGTTGCTCCAAAAGTGGTATGCTCCCCTGATAAAACCATGGTCGCGTGCATTATAAAAGTTGTCGTTGAAATTGTCATCCAGTTTGTCGGCACCCTCTGTTGCCTTGATCATGACAAACCTGAGCGGACACCCTCCTATCATACCATTACGCAACAGTTGCCAATTGATGTCACCTTGATAATGAGAGATGTCGATGCCATGTATCTCATAACCTGCGGGGTAGTCGGCATCGCCATAAAGTGCGCGCCACCTGAACCCGGTAGGACTTACAAAAAACTCATAGAATGCCCACATGTAGAGTAACGCAAAGATAATGCCCCCAACCCAAACGGCTCGTCGGGGACATCTACCAAAGAATCGTGTGCGTTTCTTTCTGACTCGCTTTCTTCTTTTTCTTGTTGGCATTGAATGATAAGATTGAAAAAGAGAATCTGCCATGCAATACGTAACCGAACTACATCAGCAGACTCTCTTTATAGTAGTTTTAAGTGTCAGTAAGATTATTCCTGCTCCAATGCCAAGGTTCGTGTGGTCTGGTCACAAACCTCACTGGGTCCCCAATACTGGATAGGACCTGGGTAAACATAGCATGTATGGTTAGCCCATTCGTCACGGTTGGCGGCGAAAGTCTTGAAAGGCTTGCCTTCCAACTCTACCAACGCCTTGCGGATAACCGGTTTCATTTCACCAGTACGACGCTCCATGTTCATCATCATGGTGATAGGCACACCACCTGCTTTCCAGTTGTCGGTGCAGTCAGTGGTATTCTTGACAATGGCCATGTATCCTGTCTTACCGTTCGCGATGAGCTGAGCAGCACTGGTACCAAGCGCATAGCAATAGTCGGCATCAAAATTAGACGGTGCTGCACAGCGACCTTCGTAACCAAAGAAATGGTGAAGAGCTGAGAACTTACCTTGGTATTTGCCTTGCTTCTTCCATTCGTTGAGCTTAGCGGCAACCATGTTGGACAGCAACTTCTCGGTTTCAATTAAGGAAACCTGAACATTTCCGTGCGGGTCGCGATCCAAACTCAGCTGACGAGCCACGTCTTCCGGCAATGTTTCGAAAGTAGAGCGGTTGGCATCAGAGAGGTGAGCCAGGATGTATTCACGCTGTGCGTCCTTGTCCAAATCCTTATAATCGGCACCATGAGCGGCCAGCAGATCGTTCAATTCGGCGATCAAGCGGCCGATGGCGGGGATGAATTCTATCAAGCCTTCGGGAATGAGGACCACGCCAAAATTGTTTCCTTCTTTGGCACGATAGGCCACAACAGAAGCAATGTTCTCAACAATTTCATTCAGCGTTTGGTCTTTTGCCTGTATTTCCTCAGAAACGAGACAAATGTTTGGCTGTGTTTGCAATGCACACTCCAGCGCAATGTGAGAGGCCGAACGCCCCATCAGCTTGATGAAATGCCAGTATTTGCGAGCCGAATTGCAGTCACGCTCAATATTTCCAATGAGTTCTGAATAGGTTTTCGTTGCCGTATCAAAACCAAATGAAGTTTCAATTTGGTCGTTCTTCAAGTCGCCGTCGATGGTCTTTGGACAACCGATGACCTGCACGCCATATTGTTTGGCAGCGTAATATTCGGCCAAAACGCAGGCGTTGGTGTTCGAATCGTCACCACCAATGATAACAAGTGCTTTGATATCCAACTCGCGAATCACCTCCAGCCCCTTTTCAAACTGGTCTTCTTTCTCCAGCTTGGTACGCCCGGAACCAATCATATCAAAACCTCCTGTATTGCGATATTTCTCCAAGAAACTAGCAGTAATCTCGATAAAATTGTGATCCACCAAACCACCAGGCCCCATCAAGAAGCCATACAAGTGGTTTTCTTCGTTCAACTTCTTCAAGGCATCGAACAAGCCACTAATCACATTATGTCCACCAGGAGCCTGACCTCCACTGAGGATGACGCCTACATTCATCAGCTTGTCTTCACATTTATCACCTGGAACAAACTCTACGAGAGGCATTCCGTATGTATGTGGGAACAATTTTTTGATTTCTTCCTGATCATCAACACTTTCAGTTGGTGCTCCTTCCTTGATTTTTACAGTACCTTGAAGAGCTTTTGGCAGTTTTGGCTGATAAGAAGCTCTTTCTTTTTGTAATGCACTTGTTTTCATCTTTGCAGTTTTACTAATATAATAAATGATAAATTTTCATCGCTCTTAGGTTTTGCAAATTTACCCTTTTTCTTTGAGATAGGAAAACAAACAATCAAGAAAACAAGTTTTTTCCAGTCATTGTGTTGCATTTTCAGATATTTTTTCTACCTTTGAACTATCATTCAATTTCGTACAAACTGTAAAAAGACAATCCACATGGCAAATAAAAGAGATTTAAAACGAACCATTCATTATGTTTGTAGTGACCTTTTAGCAGAATGCGTAGCCGCCTCGCTGTATAGTGAAAAACCCGAAAAGGAGAATATTGATGCGCTGCTGACGTCCATCTTGACGTTGCAGAGCCAATATATTAAGCGCATATCTCATCCCGAACCGGGAATGAAGCAAAAGGAATATTACAAGGATTTGATTGCGAAATTCAACTCAGACGTGTCTGAAATTGTAGATCAGATATCGAATATTTATTAAAAAAACCGAAGCGTATATGCTAAATCATTTGTGTAGATGGCTATTATATAGTTGCATGGGATGGACAAAAGTTGTAACTGTTGACCATCCCGACAAATACATTATCTGTCTTGCCCCACACACCAGCAACTGGGATTTCATCATTGGCCTGCTATATATGCACGCAGAGGGGATGAAATCAAACTTTCTGATGAAGAAAGAGTGGTTTGTAGGCCCTCTCAAACCCCTTTTGAAAGCCATGGGGGGAATACCTGTTTGGCGTTCAAAACATACGAGCATGACTGATAACCTTGCCGCCTTCGCTCAAAAGGAGAAAACTTTTCAACTCTGTATCACACCCGAGGGAACACGTTCTCTGAACCCGGACTGGAAGATGGGATTCTATTACATTGCCCTGAAAGCAAACATACCTATCCTCCTGTACGGTCTTGACTATCAACGTAAGACAATACAATGTACGAAAAAGATTGTTCCCACAGGAAATGTAGACGAGGAGATGAAAGAGGTGAAACTATATTTTAAAGGTATGCAAGGTAAACATCCCGAGAAATTTTCGATAGGAGAAATTGCCCAATGAGGTTACGCACGGTTTTATTTCTGTACTGCGTGTGCCTGTCACTCCACCTCTCAGCTCAGTACAACAGTAGCTTCACACGGGCATGGGGTGATATTGACCATCGGGATAAGCCGTGGGTGACGAACACATCGAAGACCAACAAGATTAGCAAAGGACTGAAGAATAGGCATATTTCTTTATGGGCAAGCCATGGCTACTATTACGATCAGAATAAATTTAAGTGGAAATGGCAACGGCCAAACCTATTTGGAACCACCGAAGATTTGTTCACTCAGACCATTGTCATCCCTTACCTTATTCCCATGCTCGAGCATGCCGGAGCCTGTGTATTTACACCACGAGAGAGAGATTGGCAAAAACATGAGGTCATCATTGATAACGATGACCCAAACAAAGGGACAACCTATCTCGAGATAAACGTTCATGGAAATTGGGAACGAGCTCATACAAAAGGCTTTGCAAGTACAAAAACCATCTACAATGATGGTGATAATCCCTTTCAGCAAGGTAGTGCGAGAATGGCTCGCTCAACCAAAAGCAGGCATCCAAGTTTGGTATCTTATCAGCCTTATCTGCCTCAAGCTGGAAGATATGCCATATATGTGAGTTATCAAACAGTAGACAAGAGTGTGGATGATGCCGAATACATCGTCTATCACAAGGGGCAGGAAACCACTTTTAGGGTCAACCAACAGATGGGAGGTGGCACTTGGGTTTACCTTGGCACCTTCGATTTTGACGCTGGGAGTAATCAGTTTAACCGAGTAGTGGTAACAAATCGCTCGAAGAAAAAGAGACGCTTCGTGACGACAGATGCCGTTAGATTCGGTGGTGGAATGGGTAACATTCAACGCGGAGGAAGCACCAGCGGCCTGCCACGGACACTTGAAGGTTCGCGATATTATGCACAATGGGCTGGTGCACCCTACAGTGTCTACGGAGGAAAAGGCGGTCAAGACGACTATTCCGATGACATCAACGCCCGATCCAAAATGACAAATTGGCTCGCAGGTGGAAGTGTATTCGCACCATCACTGCCAGGACTAAGGGTTCCCCTTGAGTTGGCATTAGCTGTTCACAGTGATGCAGGATATAGTGCAGATGGAAAATCGCTCATTGGTTCTTTGGCTATTTGCACGACAAACTTCAATGACGGACGCTTGAATGCGGGGATTTCGAGAATGACCTCAAAGGACTTCGCCAATGATTTGTTGCAAAATGCGGTCAGAGACCTGAGTACCAAACAAAGATCCTGGCCCAAGAGATACCTCTGGGACAGAAACTATTCGGAAACGCGTGTGCCGGAAATTCCCTCTGCGATACTGGAAACCATGTCTCATCAAAACTTTCCAGACATGATACTCGGTCATGATCCCAACTTTAAGCTCAGCTTTGCCCGTTCAATCTATAAGACCATATTAAGATATATCAATCGACAGCACGGAAAATCGTTTGTTGTTCAACCATTGGCACCACAAGATTTCCGCATCGAGTTTATATCCAAGAACAAGGTTAAACTGTCTTGGACGCCACAAACCGACCCCAAAGAGGAAACGGCTACACCATCATCGTATAACGTATACATGGCGACAGGAACGAGTGGATTTGACAATGGAAAGAACATCAGCAGAACATCTTATTCCATAGAACTTGAACCTGATGTGCAATACAACTTTAAGATAACGGCTTGCAACAAAGGTGGAGAGAGTTTTCCTACAGAAACTTTGTCGGCTTACTATTCACCTTTAGCCACTCAAACGGTACTGGTTGTCAACGGATTCAATCGTCTTGCGGCGCCAAAGGTAATCGATGATGAGCTTCAACAAGGCTTTGACCTCCATGCGGATATTGGGGTTGCGTACGGAAAGACTGCGGGATGGGCAGGATATCAAACGGTTTTTGACAAAACACGCCTAGGCAGTTTAACAGAAACTGGTTTGGGATATGGAGGCAATGAACTGGCCGGACAATTCATTGCAGGTAACACGTTCGATTATGTTGTAGACCACACGGCCGCCATTGCGAGTTCTAAAAAGTACAATGTGGCGAGTTCATCCAGCCAAGCAGTATGGTCGGGTCAAGTAAAACTGACCAAATATCCCTGCATTGACCTGATATTGGGTTTGGAAAAATATGAACCGTACACAGTAAAATACTATAAATCGTTCACCCCTCAGATGCAAACTTTGTTGACAGCCTATGCAAACCATGGTGGAGCAATTATGGTTAGCGGTTCGTATATTGGCTCGGATATGACCTTTGAAACCGAAAGATCGTTTCTCAACAACGTTCTGAAACTATCCTATACACCCAGCGACAGCATTGTTTCCTCTAATTCTGTACATGGCCTAGGCATGAACATGACGTTCTACCAAACGCCTAATGAAGACCATTATGCAGCACAATGGCCCGAGATTCTATCTCCCAATCCAAGTGCTATGTGTGTCATGCAATATGCTAATGGTACCAGTGCGGCGGTTGCATACAAGTACAACCATTATAGATGCTTTACCATGGGGTTCCCTTTTGAATGCATCATCGATCAAAAGAATAAAGAACAGCTGATGCGGGGAATATTAAACTATTTGCTTGAATAACGAACAGGCTTGCCCTGCAGCTTATGGAAGCACAACAATGGCATGAAAATTGCAGTTTGATTGACATAAACAACCACTTATATAATAGTAGAAGATATGAACTATAAAATCCAATCCAACCCATCAGGCACCAGATGTATCGAAGTTTCGGACGAACATCTGGCCAGTATTCAGAAATATGCTTTATTCGAAAACCTGGTTGACAGCACAGGCATCATTGATGAAGATATATTGAATAAGCTAAAACTGAATGTCAGATCCTTGCTGGAATCAGATGCAAATCATGACAAAGCCCTGCTGGATCTTTGCCTTGACGTCATCTACCACGCCAACATGAAGGCATTTGGCCTCAACCAATTGGTGAAACTATATGTAGACTGGACAAATAAACAGACCGAAGATAAGGAATGTATCACGAGTCATGAGGACTAAAATAAAGACAACACTCATTTGAAAGATTATCAACTTACTGATTTTCTTCCAACCACAAAGAAGGAATGCAAGTTAAGAGGTTGGGAAGAACTGGATGTCATCTTGTTTTCAGGAGATGCCTATGTAGACCATCCATCCTTTGGAGTTGCCGTCATAGGACGTTCACTTGAAGCTGCGGGATACAAGGTTGCCATCGTTCCTCAGCCTGATTGGCATGGCGACTATCGCGACTTTAAGAAGCTGGGAAAGCCGAGATTGTTCTTTGGAATCTCACCAGGTTGTATGGATTCGATGGTAAACAAGTACACTGCCAACAAAAGATTGCGCAAGGAAGATGCCTACAGTCCTGACGGAAGGCACGATTGTCGTCCTGAATATCCAACCATCGTTTATTCAAAGATTCTACGTCAACTATACCCTGACACACCCATTGTATTGGGTGGCATTGAGGCTTCCATGAGACGTCTTACACACTATGACTACTGGCAAGACGCTCTTCGCAAATGTATTCTATGCGATTCGGGTGCCGACATGATTCTGTACGGCATGGGAGCGAAGTCTATTTTGCGCCTATGCCAAAGGATAGCAGCCGGCGAACCCATCCAACAGATTCACGATATCCCACAGACTGTATATCTAACTCAAAAAGAAGAGATAGATGGGGGCATCAAAGACGACGACATCATCCTTCATAGTCACAAGGAATGCTTGAGAGAAAAACGACTGCAAGCCGATAATTTCAGGCATATAGAAGAAGAGTCCAACAAGATACACGCACAAAGATTAATTCAGGCTGTGGACGACAAATATGTGGTAGTCAATCCACCTTTTCCAACTTTGTCAACTAAAGAGATTGATGCTTATTATGACTTGCCCTATACGCGCGTACCACATCTCAAATATAAGGGTAAACATATTCCTGCCTACGAGATGATAAAATTCTCGGTAAACATCCACCAAGGCTGTTTTGGCGGTTGCGCTTTCTGCACGATATCGGCTCATCAAGGGAAGTTTGTCACTTGTCGATCGAAAGAAAGCATCCTGAGAGAGGTAAAACAGGTGATTGACATGCCTGATTTCAAGGGTTATCTTTCTGATCTTGGAGGGCCGTCAGCTAACATGTATGGCATGGCAGGAAAAAACCATCTGGCTTGTGAACACTGCAAACGCCCATCCTGCATTCACCCAAAAATTTGCCCTAACCTCAATACCGATCACAGTAAACTACTGGATATCTATCGATCCGTCGATGCTATTCCCGGTATAAAAAAGAGTTTTGTCAGCAGTGGTGTTCGGTATGACTTGCTGTTGCACAAGAGCAAGGATGAAGCGACGAACGCCGCAGCACAAGAATATACCAAGGAACTGATTAAGAACCATGTGAGTGGTCGCTTGAAAGTAGCACCCGAACACACGTCAGATACCGTTTTGAACTTGATGCGCAAGCCATCATTCAAGTTGTTCGAACAATTTAAAGTCATCTTTGACAAAATCAACAAAGAAGAAAATTTAAAACAGCAACTCATCCCCTATTTCATCAGCAGTCATCCCGGTTGTCAAGCACAAGATATGGCAAATCTCGCCATCATCACCAAAAAACTAAATTTTCAGCTTGAACAGGTGCAGGATTTCACCCCTACTCCCATGACTGTCAGCACAGAGACATGGTACACGGGATACGACCCTTATACGCTGGAACCAGTTTACTGTGCCAAAACACCAAATGAAAAACTTGCCCAACGACAATTCTTCTTTTGGTACAAACCCGAGGAAAGAAAGAACATTGAAAGGGAGTTGAGAAAGATAGGAAGACCAGAACTCATCGAACAGCTTTTCTCTCATGCACCAAAGCCACCAAAAACATCTTCCCGAAAAGATGAAGCAAGTTCGCAAAGAACAAACAACAAACGCCCTGCTTCTTACAATCCAAACTTTTCGAATAAACGAAAAAGGGAGAAAAACAAACGTCGAAACTAAATAGACGTACACCACAAACCAAACAACGCCCATCATAGAAGACGACATAAATGTACATAAAACGGCGAAAGAAAGTTTGTTTGGTCAAACGATAGCAACCTATGACCGTCCTAAAACAAACTTTCTTTCACTTCGCTTAATCACGCACTACGTCCACAAATCAAATGAACACAGGCTCTTCATCCCAAGATTTACAAACTGGCGCTTCATCAATAAGCAATCTTCCGCTCACGCGTTGTAGGGCCGTTTACCTCCAATTTTCCATCTTTAATGGTCAATTGATCCATGAAGACGACACGCTTTGATGGGTCTGCTTGCATGCGTGCATGATACACGGTGTACATCTTGCCGTCCGGCATGGTGATGAGCATATTGTGACCAGTACCCATCACGGTACCACCCTTTGACACATCTTCTTGCAAAATATTACTGTCCGCTAAACATAGAAATCCTCATTCCAACTCATTGAGACACAATAGTTCGGATGACAGCATGCTAGTGACAAGCCCCCTTATTCATTTTCTGTTACCTCTGGTGGCGATTCAGCCGCTGCTTCAAGCATGAGTTTCATGTCGGCATCTGGCATGTTGAAGAAATTATTCATGTTGAGGTATTCCATAAGTACAATGCGCACCATAGTAGCCAGCCCTGAGAAACTCCACCGCCTCTGCAATGAGCTTTGCAGCAGTGACAGTAATAGATTGGCAATGAGTGTGACCCAAATCTGTATCTTGATGGCGTTGGCACTCTCCCCATAGAAGTATCTAAGCGGGAAGTTCTGTTTTATCTGCTTGAAAAGAGACTCTATCTGCCACCTCCTGCGGTAGATGGCTACGATAGTCTCCATGGACATGTCAAAGTCGTTGGTAAGCAAGGACACCAACTTTGGCATCTTTCCCTTCTTGATATCCACATAGGTGATGATACGCGCTATATGGTTGATACCGCCCTTCCTGAACACCACCACCTGCTCACGATTTTCCATCAGCCCATCCTCGTTCATATCCATGCAGTCTACCAACACCTCGTATTTGAGATTTTTCTTCATCTTGGTGACATAGACGACGTTCCTCTCGGTCAGTTCCTCAAACTTTTCATAGTTGATATATGCACGATCCAGGGCAATGATTTCATCATGCTTGAAATGGCTGGGGGCGAGCATGAAGGAATCGTTGGTAGCGGCAGAGGTGAACTTCACGTCACAGTGAACTCCTTCGTTTGCATGAATGACGGAATGCACTTTTATGCCACCCTTCTTCTTTCCCGTCTTAGGATGACG
>CAKOVA010000014.1 GCA_934120735.1 uncultured Prevotella sp. | reverse complement strand
TGGGTAGCATTGGCGGTCCTGCTGCTGTGCTGTCGATGAACTCTATTAAGAGCATTGAGTGCGTGGAATATCCCGAATTGGGCATGGAAGCCATTTGGAAAATTGACGTTGTCGACTTCCCTGCTTTCATCTTAGTAGACGACAAGGGAAACGATTTCTTCAAACAACTGAAACCTTGGACGCCTAATTGCACAAAATAACAGACCGCAATAGCCTCTCATGGTTATGGCATAACCGCCAGTTTTGAATATGCAAAGCTGGCGGTTGTTCATTGAAAGGTAAACAAGGAATTATTCTGAGTGTATAACTCGCAAATAACAAGAGCTGCTACCCACGAGTATGTAAAATACGCAATGCAAAAAATAAATCAATTATTTGGGAGTATCAGATTCTTAATTTACCTTTGCAATTGATTATGAAACTCTTAAGAAGACTTAAAATATTACTCTTATCCATATTCGCCTCAACGATTTTGTCTGCTCAAACGCCCATCGCAAACCGTGTTAACGAGGCGGCCAGACATGTATCTAAAGATGCCTCTGTGGTGGCGAAGTATACGGATAACAAGCGTCATAGTCTGTATTACATACGCAAAGACAAGTTTTTTTGTCTGGATGTGGTGCTCAACATCAATGAAGAACTCAACTTTACGCCACACAAATATGATAAAATTTTATCTTCCTACCTCAGTCCTGACGGTGAATACATGTTCATCTGCCTGGACAAGGGGAACAAATCTGGATGGGTGCTGGAAGATAGATTCGAACTTTGGCGAATCAACTCTTATAACAGAAAATCCACACGAATAGCCTCTGGGTTTACCATTGATAGAACAAAAGAAGGTTTTCTTCTTCGTAAAACCTCCAGGTGCTTAAATCCAAGAGCACCGAAATCACGACAAAGATGGATGGTCAGGGATCATCATTTCGACTTGATGGGCCAAGCTACTGTTACCTTACCTGAATACGAGTACCACTTCTAACCTATCGTGTCGTAACGTGAAAGCATCCTTGGTGTATTTCGTATTTAACATAGCAGCGGTTAAGATTGCGCAAATCGTTCAATACTTCACTTAACACCCACTTCAAACTATCGTTACGAACCTGTCGGCGGGCTGGTCCATCAGGGTCTTGTACAGTAATATAACGATTATAACCAATGTCAAAAGTTGTTCCATAGAGATGGCAACTGTTTGGCTTGGCATTACCATTATGGCCTCTCAATCTCTCAATATCCTCACGACTACGCATCACGCTGGTGACAATAATTTTGTGAAGGGGAATTCCTTTCACTTGCAAACTGTCAAAGAAATTGCGCCCAATATCTTGAAGCAAGACGGCAGCCTGTGGCACCAGATAAGGAATACTGCTTTTTAACCGGTCGACATAGAAATAAGGATTCGCACCAATATACACCAACTCAGCCTTTCTACTTTCAGCTTCGGCACGATCAAGCACCGGCTTTACCCCCAACTTATTGGCGGCAACGAGCTGAACATCATTCTGATCAGGAAACGATTTGGAAAAATTCTGGACGCTATAAATTCGGTTTTTAACAAGTGATCCATCAGCATTGAAAAATTTTGAGCGCATACTCGGACGAGCTTCAGGGTTGTTCGCAGCAACGGATTTAACAGCATGTTCTTCATGAAACTTGTCTTTCAGCGTCAGCGAATCAAAATGATTACTCGTGGAAGAGATATCCTTTGCAGCCCTATTGCCCGCAACATCAGGAAAGACGCAACGCACCATGCCCAAAAACACGACGCAGAGGGCAAAACCTTGTAAGTATCTCTTCTTTGAAATCTTCATCAAAACAGTTTCTGAGCGACAAAGTTAATAAAAAGAAAACAGTTAATCCCTGTACCAATCTTTTTTTTTCACTTTTATGAAAAAACTCCAATACCACATCTTTAAAGTCTAATCTTTTTCGTACATTTGCAACAATTATTTAAACATATACATCACATTGATTGAGAAGCATATTGTTCTGGAAGACATAGACCCTGTTACATTCTATGGGGTTAACAATGATCATTTGCAGATGCTCAAGTCGCTGTTTCCCAAATTGCGAATAGTTGCCCGTGGAAACGTCATCCGCATTTTGGGCGACGAGGAAGAGATGGCCAAGATTGAAGAGGACATCGAACTGATGCAGAAGCACGTCTTAAAGTACAACTCCATCACGGAAGAAGACATATTAGACATCGTTCATGACCACAAGACAAAGGCTGACGCCATCAAAGATGTCGTGGTGTATAGTATATCGGGACGCCCTATCAAGAGCCGGAGCGAGAACCAGCAAAAGCTCATCGAAGCATACAATACTTCGGACATGGTGTTTGCCGTTGGTCCGGCAGGCACTGGAAAAACCTATCTCAGCATTGCTTTAGCCGTAAAAGCCCTGAAAGAAAAGGCTGCCAAGAAGATTATCCTCTCCCGCCCAGCCGTGGAAGCCGGAGAGAAACTTGGATTTTTGCCTGGAGATATGAAGGACAAGATAGATCCATACCTACAACCTTTATACGATTCTCTTGAAGACATGATTCCAGCCGTGAAGTTGCAAGACATGATGGAGAAACACATTATTCAGATTGCCCCCCTGGCTTTCATGCGCGGCAGAACCTTAAGCGACGCTGTCGTTATCCTTGATGAAGCGCAAAACACCACCCCAGCCCAAATCAGAATGTTCCTCACCCGCATGGGATGGAACACTAAAATGATCATCACGGGCGACATGACCCAGATAGATTTACCGCACGAACAAAAGAGTGGCTTAAAAGAAGCACTGAGAATATTAGGCGGTGTTGAAGGTATTTCTGTGGTTGAATTGGGCAAGAAGGACATCGTTCGCCACAAATTGGTCACGAGAATCGTGAACGCCTATGAAGCATACGACAATGCCAGGAACCAAGAAAAGAAACTCGAGTTTAAAGATTAAACATACAACAATGAAAGCATTAACAAAAACTGATTTCCATTTCGATGGACAAAAGAGTGTTTACCATGGCAAAGTACGTGATGTTTATAACATCAACGATGACTTGATCGTGATGGTTGCAACTGACAGAATCTCCGCATTCGACGTGATTCTACCCAAGGGAATTCCTTTCAAAGGACAAGTTCTCAATCAGATAGCTGCCAAATTTCTTGACTCTACCAAAGACATCTGCCCCAACTGGAAGATTGCCACACCAGACCCAATGGTGACGGTAGGTGTAAAATGTGAAGGCTTTCGTGTTGAAATGATCATCCGGAGCATTCTGACAGGCAGCGCTTGGCGCGAATATAAGGCAGGAGCCAGAGAGCTTTGTGGCGTGAAATTGCCCGATGGCATGAAGGAAAACGAACGTTTCCCAGAGCCAATCGTCACACCAACAACCAAGGCTGACGAAGGACACGACCTCAACATCTCAAAAGAAGAAATCATCAGTCAGGGGATTGTTCCGGCAGAAGATTACGCCATCATCGAGGATTACACGCGCAAATTGTTCGCTCGCGGACAGGAAATTGCAGCCAAACAAGGACTGATTCTTGTGGACACCAAGTATGAGTTTGGCAAAAAAGACGGCAAGATTTATCTCATTGACGAAATTCATACCCCTGACTCCAGTCGTTACTTCTATGCCGACGGCTATGAGGAGAAGCTGGCGAAAGGTGAACCACAGAAGCAATTGTCAAAAGAGTTTGTACGTCAATGGCTCATCGAACACAACTTCATGAACGAACCTGGGCAGACCATGCCAGAGATTACGGACGAATATGCTGAAAGTGTAAGCGAGCGTTACATTGAATTGTACGAGCACATCACTGGCGAAAAATTCAAGAAGGCGGCCGACCATGATGATTTGGCTGCACGCATTGAAAAGAATGTCAGCGATTATCTCGCTTCGCTAAAATAAAGAAATACAATTCATACAACAGCGTGTACGGACAAGAAAAGATAAAACCGTATGGTCAGGAGGGCGAGAAGAAACAGCAAGTAGAGCGAATGTTCGATCGCATTGCGCCCACGTACGATGAGTTGAACCATCGTTTGTCATGGAACATAGACAAGGGATGGCGCAAAAAAGCCATCAAGCAATTGCAGCCTTTCGCCCCCCAAACCATACTGGACATAGCCACCGGTACCGGTGATTTCGCCATTTTGTCAGCCAAAATGCTGCAACCCAAACAATTGATTGGTGCTGATATCTCGGTTGGCATGATGGAAATAGGCAAACGAAAAGTTGCTGCAGCGCATTTAGACCACATTGTTTCTTTTCAAAAAGAAGACTGTCTGGCCTTATCTTTTGCAGACCATTCGTTTGATGCTGTCACGGCTGCTTTTGGCATTCGTAATTTTCAAGATCTGGACAGCGGACTGAAAGAAATCTACAGGGTACTGAAACCCAGTGGACACCTGAGCATTGTTGAGCTGACACAACCTGTGTCGTTCCCGATGAAACAATTGTTCAAGGTATATTCGCACACACTTCTACCCTTTTATGGCAAACTCCTTTCTAAGGATAAAAGCGCCTACAAATACCTCACGTCAACCATCGAAGCCTTTCCACAAGGTGAACAGATGGTTGAGATATTACAGAAAGCAGGCTTTTCCAACGCAAAGTTCAAGAGATTGACATTAGGTATCTGCACGATGTATTTTGCAGAAAAAGAATGATTTAGAAGAACTACGCCAATGGATTTGCGTGCAATAACGACATGATTATGGACAAATACGGACTGATAGGCTACCCTCTTGGGCATTCATTCTCGATAGGTTATTTTAATGAAAAATTCCAAAACGAAGGAATCAATGCCAGGTATGTGAATTTTGAGATTCCCAATATAGAGAATCTTCAAGAAGTGTTGGCATCCAACCCCGATCTCAAAGGATTAAATGTCACGAGGCCTTACAAAGAAAAGGTCATCCACTATCTGGACGAACTCAGTCCGGAGGCCAAATCCATAGGTGCCGTTAACGTAATCAAGGTCACGCACAAGGGCAAGAAAACCATTTTGAAGGGCTTCAACAGTGATGTCATTGGGTTTACACGCAGCATCGAACCGCTGCTTGAGACGTTTCACAAAAAAGCACTAATCTTAGGTACTGGAGGGGCTGCAAAAGCGGTAGATGTAGGGCTAAGGTCATTGGGAATTGAAACAAAATATGTCTCTCGACAAAACCTTCCAAACGTTTTGCGATATGATGACATCACTCCCGAAATCATTCAAGAATACAATGTCATCGTCAACTGTACGCCCGTTGGGATGTATCCACATGCCGACGTTTGTCCCCAGCTGCCTTACGAAGCAATGGGCAGCCATCATTTGCTGTACGATTTGATATACAATCCAGATGAAACGCTTTTCATGAAACAGGGAGCCAAGCAGGGAGCAACAGTCAAAAATGGATTGGAAATGCTGCTGTTGCAGGCTTTTGTCTCATGGGAGTTTTGGCACCAAGCCTAAATGCTCTTTCTTAAACCCTCTCAAGAAATGATGTGTTTAGACTAATAGCCACAGAAAGAACAGAGTAGTTCATGCAGCTGTTTGTCATCACATCAACGGTTTACTCACCAAACTTAAAAAACATTGATACACATGGATAGATATATGATGCGCGGTGTTTCTGCCGCAAAGGAAGATGTTCACAACGCCATCAAAAACATCGACAAGGGCATTTACCCACAAGCTTTCTGCAAAATCATTCCCGACATACTGGGAGGCGACCCCGATTACTGCAACATCATGCACGCCGACGGTGCCGGAACCAAATCGTCTTTGGCCTATATGTACTGGAAAGAGACGGGCGATCTCAGCGTATGGAAGGGCATTGCACAGGATGCCATTGTGATGAATACCGACGACTTGCTGTGTGTGGGTGCGGTAGACAACATCTTGGTGTCGAGTACCATTGGGCGTAACAAACTCTTGATACCCGGCGAAGTGATTTCTGCCATCATCAAAGGCACCGACGAGTTACTGCAAGAGATGCGAGACATGGGCATTGGCATCTACCCCACTGGAGGCGAAACAGCTGATGTAGGCGACCTGGTGCGCACCATCATCGTCGATTCTACCGTGACCTGCCGCATGAAACGCAGCGAGGTTATCGACAATGCCAACATCCGCCCTGGCGATGTCATCGTAGGAATGAGTAGCACAGGACAAGCTACCTACGAGAAAACATACAACGGAGGCATGGGAAGTAACGGTCTGACCAGTGCTCGTCACGATGTTTTTGCCAAATATTTGGCAGAAAAGTTCCCTGAAAGTTACGATAATGCCGTACCTGACGAGTTGGTCTATAGCGGTAAATATCAACTTACCGACAGCATAGAAGGCGTGGAAATTGATGCCGGTCATTTGGTTCTCTCGCCTACTCGCACCTATGCACCTATTATTAAAAAGGTGTTGGATGCACACCGAAGTCACATTCATGGCATGGTTCACTGCACAGGAGGCGCACAAACCAAGGTGCTACACTTTGTCAGCGACAATTGTAAAGTAGTGAAAGACAACATGTTCCACGTTCCTCCCTTGTTTAAAGTGATACAAGAAAACAGTGGCACCGATTGGAAAGAGATGTACAAGGTGTTCAACATGGGGCATCGCATGGAGATATATGTAGCTCCTGAGCATGCACAAGAAATCATCAACATCAGCAAAAACTTTAATGTTGACGCACAAATCATCGGTCATATCGAAGAGGGAGCACGCGCATTGACCATTCAATCAGAATTTGGAACATTCGAATATTAATATATATGATAGAAAACAACAGCATACTGAATAAGCTCGAAGGATTAGAGGCAAGGTTTGAAGAAGTGTCTACCTTGATTACCGACCCAGATGTCATAGCCGATCAGCCACGCTATGTAAAGCTAACCAAGGAATACAAAGACCTTGGCGACATCATGGACATTCGCAAGCGATACATTGCATGCCTCAATGCCATACGTGAGTCGAAAGATATTCTTGCCAATGAAACGGATGCTGACATGAAAGAGATGGCTCGTGAGGAATTGCAAGCCAACGAAGATATGCAGCCACAGTTGGAAGAAGAAATAAAATTAGCATTAGTGCCAAAAGACCCTGAGGATGCCAAGAACGTACAAATGGAAATACGTGCTGGCACGGGAGGAGATGAAGCAGCCCTGTTTGCTGGCGACTTATTTAACATGTATAAGCACTACTGTGACTCGAAAGGTTGGACGTTAAGTGTCACATCGGTCAACGAAGGCTCGGTGGGCGGTTACAAAGAAATCGATTTTGCAGTGAGCGGCGACAATGTCTACGGTACATTAAAATACGAAAGTGGTGTACATCGTGTGCAGCGCGTGCCAGCCACAGAGACCCAGGGGCGCATGCACACATCGGCTGCCACGGTGGCTGTGTTGCCAGAAGCAGACCAGTTTGAGGTGAACATCAACGAAGGTGATATCAAATGGGACACGTTCAGAAGCTCGGGAGCTGGTGGACAAAACGTCAACAAGGTTGAATCGGGCGTTCGTCTTCGCTATCCATGGAAGAACCCCAATACTGGCGAAGTGGAGGAAATTCTCATTGAATGTACCGAGACACGCGACCAACCTAAGAACAAGGAACGTGCGCTGTCACGCTTGCGTACCTTTATCTACGACCGTGAGCATCAGAAGTACATTGATGATATTGCCAACCGACGCAAGTCATTGGTATCTACTGGCGACCGCAGTGCGAAGATTCGTACCTACAACTATCCACAAGGACGTGTCACTGACCACCGCATCGGCTACACCACTCACGACCTGCAAGGCTTTATCGGTGGCGACATTCAAGCAATGATAGATGCGCTGACCGTAGCAGAGAATGCGGAAAAGCTCAAAGAGAATGAACTTTAATCAAAAATGTCATCATTTTTACACAAGGATAGATTGCAATACAACAACAACTTTAAAACAGCTAATCACCACAAAAGGTCAGTCCCACGCACAAGATAAGAATCACCATAACCAGCTGATATACAAATGATTATCAAACGTTGCGAAGACGGCTTCCAAAAGCATTGAGTTTGGCTACCAAAGTCATGGAGATTGGATGCCAAAGTCATGGAGATTGGACGCCAAAGTCATGGAGATTGAAATCCATCCTCTATGCGTTGTGTAAAGCATGGCTATAAACAGCATCGCAAAAGGGAAAATCGTTAAATAAATTTACCACTTTTATATTCACAGATTGTTTATGAACAGACAACAACTTATAAAACAGATTTTCGACAAAAAGTCTTTCTTATGTGTAGGACTTGACCCCGACATCAAGAAGATGCCGCCACATTTGCAGCATGAAGAAGATCCCATTTATGCCTTCAACAAAGCCATTATCGATGCTACGGCACCCTATTGTGTGGCCTATAAACCCAATTTAGCTTTCTATGAGTGTAGAGGTGTTGAAGGCTTGACCTCGTTCGAGAAAACAGTCAGCTACCTGAAAGCGCATTATCCCGACCATTTCATCATTGCTGACGCCAAACGAGGGGACATCGGAAACACGTCCGCCATGTATGCCAAAACCTTCTTTGAAGAATACGATGTTGACGCATTGACTGTAGCTCCGTACATGGGAGAAGACAGCGTGACGCCTTTTCTCGAATATGAAAACAAGTGGGTCGTTGTATTGGCACTGACAAGTAACAAAGGATCGCATGACTTTCAGCTGACGGAAGACAAGAACGGAGAGAAGCTTTTTGAGAAAGTCATCAAGACCTCTCAATCGTGGGGGACCGATCAAAACATGATGTATGTGGTTGGTGCAACGCAAGGCAACATGTTTGAGGCAATCAGAAAGGTGGCTCCTCACCACTTTTTGCTGGTGCCAGGCGTGGGTGCGCAGGGAGGAAGCCTGCAAGACGTCTGCCAATATGGAATGACGAAGGATTGCGGTTTACTCGTCAACAGTTCGCGCGGCATCATCTATGCCAGCCAAGGAGAGGACTTTGCTGATGCAGCTGCAAAGAGTGCGATGAAACTTCAGCAAGAAATGGAAAAAGAATTAGAAAGGTTATCATCTTGCAAATAACAAATGGCGCCCTTTTTACTCAACTTTCATTGCGCACCGATACCCATAAACAGTGAGGGAACACCTGCCCCATTGGGGGGTCAATTGGGTTAGACGCACCATGCAAGAAATAAATGTTTCAGTGAAAAAACGCAAATATTACATTTGTCAGTCAAAAGTCTGAGTAAAAATAGGTATATTTGCAAAATAATCAATTGAGATACCTAAAGTATGGAATTTACTGCCAAGCAAATAGCACAATATATAGGAGGCAAAATTGAAGGCAATGAAGATGCAACCGTCCACACCTTCGCAAAAATAGAAGAAGGTACCAATGGGGCGATTTCATTCCTATCTAATCCAAAATACACACATTATATATATAATACACAATCGTCGATCGTTCTCATTGACGAGGATTTGAAGTTGGACAAACCCGTCCAAACGACTTTGATACGCGTGAAGAATGCATACGACAGCGTGGCCAAATTACTTCAATTATACGAATCGACTAAGCCCCGAAAGACCGGCATTCACCCTATGGCCACCATCTCCGAAACGGCCAAGATAGGTGAGAATACATACATTGGCCCATTTGCTTACATCGGTGAACATGTCGTGATTGGCAACAACACACAGATTTTCCCACACGCAGTGGTTTTGGAAAATGCATCCGTAGGCTCGGAATGTATCATCTATCCACACGCAACTGTCTATCACAACTGCAAGATAGGCAACCGTGTCATCCTGCATGCAGGCTCTGTCATTGGAGCCGATGGCTTCGGATTCGCTCCTTCTGAAGATGGCTACGACAAGATACCGCAAATTGGTATTGTGACCATTGAAGATGATGTAGAGGTGGGTGCCAACACTTGCGTTGATCGTTCGACCATGGGCAGCACCTATGTAAGGAAAGGAGTGAAGCTAGATAACTTGGTTCAAATCGCCCACAATACCGACATCGGTGAGCATACTGTGATGAGTGCACAGGTGGGTGTGGCCGGATCGACAAAGGTTGGACAGTGGTGCATGTTTGGTGGACAAGTGGGTGTAGCTGGTCATATCACCATTGGCAACAAGGTGTTCCTTGGCGCACAGTCTGGTGCGCCCGGTAGTATCAAGGACAATCAGCAACTCATTGGCACGCCACCCATGAAGGAGAGGCCCTATTTTCGCTCCCATGCCATCTTCCGGAAACTTCCTGAACTATATAAAGAAATCAACAACCTGAAAGAAGAGGTGGAGCGATTGAAAAAGAACATCAAATAAGACTATTGCACTTGATAAATAAATCATAGAATGGATACAATCAAACAGAGAACACTAAAAGGTAGTTTTTCCCTGTGTGGCAAAGGATTGCACACGGGTCTGAACTTGACTGTTACCTTTAACCCTGCTCCTGAAAATACTGGATATAAAATTCAACGAATAGACTTGGAAGGACAACCCATCGTTGAGGCCATTGCCGAAAACGTGGTTGACACGCAGCGCGGCACGGTTCTGGCGCGTGGCGACGTGCGCGTTTCTACCGTTGAGCACGGTCTTTCTGGCCTGTATGCAATGGGGATAGACAACTGTATGATTCAAGTAAATGGACCTGAGTTTCCAATTTTGGATGGCTCTGCCGGCATCTACGTGAATAGAATCCAGGAAATTGGTATCGTAGAGCAAAATGCGCCGAAAGATTTTTATATCATTCGTAAGAAAATAGAAGTCAAAGATGACGAGACAGGTTCGTGTATCACGATACTTCCCGATGATCAGTTCAGCATCACGGCCATGTGCTCATTCGAGTCAAAATTTATCAATAGTCAATTTGCGACACTCGATAATATCGATGATTATGCGACAGAAATCGCGCCTGCCCGTACTTTTGTCTTCGTCAGAGACATCGTCCCCTTGCTCGAAGCGAACCTCATCAAAGGCGGTGACATGGACAATGCCATCGTGATTTACGAAAGAGAAGTGTCGCAAGAGCAACTGGACCAACTGGCAGATATCTTGAAAGTGCCACGTATGGATGCGACCAAGATAGGTTACATTCAGCATAAGCCCTTGATGTGGGAAAACGAGTGTACACGTCACAAATTGCTGGACATTATCGGTGACATGGCCTTGATAGGCAAACCCATCAAAGGACGAATTGTTGCAACACGGCCAGGACACACCATCAACAACAAGTTTGCCCGCCTGATGCGCAGAGAGATTCGCAAACATGAAATACAGGCACCGATTTACGATCCCAATGAACCACCCATCATGGATAACATCAGAATCAGGGAACTACTCCCCCACCGTTATCCCATGCAGCTGGTTGACAAGATTATCGCCATCGGTTCTAACTCGATTGTTGGGGTAAAGAACATTACAAGCAACGAACCCTTCTTTACAGGACACTTCCCGCAAGAGCCAGTCATGCCTGGAGTGTTGCAAGTGGAGGCCATGGCTCAATGTGGAGGATTGTTGGTTTTAAACCAAGTGGAAGAACCTGAACGATGGTCTACGTACTTTCTGAAGATTGACAGCGTGAAGTTCAGACAGAAAGTGGTTCCTGGTGACACGGTTATCTTTCGCGTGGAAATGATTCAACCTGTACGACATGGCATCAGTTCGATGAAGAGTTATGCCTTTGTTGGCGACCAAGTGGTATCTGAAGCAATGTTTACAGCACAGATTATCAAAAACAAATAAACAGAAATTTCACTCGATGTTTTTCATCATCATAAAGTCATCAATACCCTATGAATCAAATAAGCCCATTAGCGTTTGTACATCCAGAAGCGCAACTCGGTGACAATAATGTCATTGGCCCTTTTTGCTATCTTGACAAAAATACAGTACTGGGCAACCATAACATCCTACAAAATAGCGTCACCATCAATTATGGAGCACGAATAGGCGATGACAACGAGTTTTTTCCCGGTGCCAGCATCAGCACGAAGCCGCAGGATTTGAAGTTCGTTGGCGAAGAAACAATCTGCGAAATTGGTGACAAAAACAGCATTCGTGAGAATGTTACCATTTCAAGGGGCACCGCATCAAAAGGAACGACCAAGGTAGGAAACAACAACTTGTTGATGGAAAACATGCACGTTGCACACGATTGTATCATTGGCAGCAATGTCATTATCGGCAATTCCACCAAGTTTGCCGGTGAAGTGACTGTAGATGATTACGCCATCATCAGTGCAACAGTTTTATGTCATCAATTCTGTCACATCGGTGGTTATGTCATGATTCAAGGTGGAAGTCGGTCTTCACAAGATATTCCACCCTACGTCATGGCGGGCAAAGAGCCCATCAAGTATGCTGGCATCAACATTATCGGCCTGAGACGAAGAGGATTCAGCAACGAATTAATTCAACTGATACACCAAGCTTATCGATTGCTTTATAGCAAAGGTGTTTTGAAAGAAGGAATCGAAGAAATCAGAAAGAACCTGAACGTTACCCCAGAAATTCAATACATCATCGACTTTGTAGAAAGTTCTCAACGAGGCATCATCAGATAAATGAACACACTTGTTGTGCTTTTAGGCCCTACTGGAGTGGGAAAAACAGAGATGGCGTTGCAAATTGCAGAACATTTGCAATCGCCTATCCTCAATGCCGACTCTCGACAGCTATTTGCTGAGATACCTATTGGTACAGCAGCCCCAACCAAAGAGCAGCAAGAACGAGTAAAACATTATTTCGTCGGCACGTTGCATCTAACAGACTATTATAGTGCAGCCAAATATGAAGAAGATGTTTTGCAACTTTTAAACCAGCTTTTCAACCAGCAACAAATGGCTTTGCTATCAGGGGGCAGCATGATGTATATTGATGCTGTATGCCAGGGTATTGACGACATACCAACGGTCGACGAGGCGACAAGGAGGCTGCTGAAACGAAAACTGGAGACAGAAGGCTTGGATGCTCTCGTTGCAGAGTTAAAAGTTCTGGATCCAGAACATTACAAAATTGTGGATTTACACAATCCCAGACGCGTGATTCATGCGCTTGAAATATGCCATATGACGGGGAACACCTATACTTCCTATCGTAAAAACACAAAGAAGATACGACCTTTCAACATCGTAAAGATTGGACTCAACCGTCCTAGAGAAGAGATGTATGAGCGAATCAACAATCGTGTTTTGGAAATGATGAACCAAGGATTGATTGAAGAAGCCAAAGCGGTATATCCACAAAAGGGCCTAAATGCTTTGAATACGGTAGGTTATAAAGAACTTTTCGCCAATTTCGATGGTGACATTTCACTGGATGATGCCATCTTAAAAATACAGTCAAACACAAGACAATACATGAGAAAACAAGTCACATGGTTCAAACGTGACAACCAAATCAAATGGTTCTCGCCTACGAACATTGAAGAAATCATAAATTATATAGACGATCAACGATAGAAATCAAGTAATTCGCTATCTTTGCAAATCAATTATCTCTATTATGCTTCACAAGATAAAAAGATTTTTCAGCTGGTTGTGGATCAAACTACGTGGCGTATGGCCATGGTATAAAAGCCTGTATCAAGGACGCCCTTGGTATGTTAAGACGGGCATTGCTTTGCTCTCTGGGCTGATAGCACTTATCATCTATCTTGGAGCTGTTGATCTTAATTTCCTCTGGTTGTTTGGCAAATCACCAGGTTTCGCCCAGATTAAGAATCCCAATACCTCCTCGGCGTCTGAGATTTATAGTGCAGATGGGAAGCTCATAGGAAAATATTTTAATGAAAACAGAACACCCGTCAAGTATGAAGAAGTGAATCCGCAGTTCTGGAAAGCACTGATTGATACAGAAGACGAACGATTCTACAGACATATTGGCATTGACTTTCAAGGACTCTTTGGTGCGGCCAAAGATGCTTTGGTTGGAAATGATGCCCGTGGAGCATCAACGATTACGCAACAGTTGGCAAAGAATATGTTCCGCGTACGCACGCAATATTCCACTGGATTGCTTGGTAAGATACCAGGTATCAAGATACTTATCATGAAAAGCAAGGAATGGATTATTGCCTTGAAGCTTGAGATGTTGTACGAAAAAAACGACATCCTTACCATGTACGCCAACACAGTTGACTTTGGATCGAACTCGTATGGAATCAAAACGGCCAGTAAAACCTATTTCAACACAACACCCGCGAATCTCACAACTGAGCAAGGTGCCGTGCTGGTAGGCATGCTTAAAGCCACAACACATTATAACCCGATAGCCAATCCCAAGAATAGTCTCAGACGTAGAAATGTTGTTTTGCAAAATATGGTAACCAAAGGCGACCTGTCAAAAAAGCAATATGACAGTCTGAGCGTCATTCCTATCAAGCTTAGTTATAGCGTGGAATCTAATTATGACGGTCAGGCATTATACTTTAGGGAAGCTGTCGCCAACTATTTGAAGGATTGGTGCGAGGAGAATGGGTATGACTTGTACAGCAGTGGTCTGAAGATATATACCACGATTGATACTCGCATGCAGAAGTATGCTGAAGAGGCTGCACGTAAACAAATGAAGCAAATTCAACGCAACTTCAACAACCACTGGGGTAAAAATGACCCATGGATTGATGAAAACGGAAAGGTTATCCCGGGATTCATTGAGCAAATTGCACAAAGACAGCCTGTGTACAAATACCTTGCCGCCAAATATCAAAACAATCCAGACTCCATCACCTATTATTTGAACAAGCCCCACAAGGTAAAATTGTTCGATTATGACGAAGGAACCATAGAGAAAGAAATGTCAACCATGGACTCCATTCGGTACATGGTGCGCTTCATGCACTGCTCCATGGTTGCGATGGAACCACAGACAGGAGCCGTGAAAGCTTGGGTAGGCGACATCAACTTCAACTCATGGAAATATGATAAAGTAACCGCCATGCGCCAACCGGGATCCACTTTCAAACTCTTTGTTTATACTGAGGCGATGAATCAAGGCCTGACACCTTGTGACAAACGCCGGGACGAATACATCTCCATGAAAGTATATGACAAGAAAAAGAAAGAAGAGGTTACATGGACACCGGGAAACGCCAATGGACGTTTTTCCGGAGACTCCATCCCCTTGAAGAGTGCCTTTGCGAGAAGCATCAACTCAATCGCCGTGAGACTCGGACAAGAGATGGGAATCAAACGAATCATTGACACGGCAGAGAAGATGGGAATCAAGAGTCCACTGCAAGACGAACCATCCCTTGCGTTAGGATCATGCGACGTCAACCTGCTGGAAATGGCAAATGCCTATAGCACTATTGCAGACGATGGAAAACATCACGAGCCTATCCTGGTTACCCACATCGTTGATCGTGATGGGAGGCAAGTCTACATCGCACCCAACAAGACCGAACAAGTAATTCCATACAAGAGTGCGTTCCTCGTCCAACAACTATTGCTGGGTGGCCTAAAAGAACCAGGCGGAACCTCACAAAGCTTATGGGGATACGTGGGAAAACACAATGATACGGAATGGGGAGGTAAGACAGGAACTTCCAATAACCACTCAGATGCTTGGTTTATGTGCATCAGTCCAAAACTCGTTGTCAGCGCATGGGTAGGTGGAGAATATCGTAGCATCCATTTCCGAACTGGTGCTTTAGGGCAAGGATCAAGGACTGCCCTACCTATATGTGGCTACTTTTTGCAAGCAGTATTGGATGATCCAAACTTCAAACAATATCATGCCAAATTTGGCAAGCCTAAAGATAAAGATATTAGCAGCGACATGTACAACTGTCCGAGTTATTACCAGCAGGCACGAGTGGACACAACTGCAACAGATAGCCTGAACTCCATCTCTGAAGAAATCATTCTTGACGAATTTGGCAACCCTGTTTCCAAACCCATCAAAGACGAGAAGGAGAAACAAAAAGACAACTCGGTAAATTCTAATGAGAACCATACGCCTACAGAAGAGGTAATCCATTTGGATAATCTATAATGGGTATGGCTAAGGAAGCTGACATCGAACACATTGATCTGAATAATCTGGAGTTGCAAAACGCACTGCAGATTATTCAGTATACCCACCGCTCATTATTCTTAACAGGGAAAGCTGGAACTGGTAAATCAACATTTCTTCAATACATCTCACATACAACCAAGAAAAAACATGTTATTCTTGCACCTACAGGCATTGCTGCCATCAATGTGGGAGGAAGCACCTTACATAGTTTTTTCAAGCTTCCTTTCCATCCTCTATTACCTAACGACAACAGGTATAGCGTACGAAACCTTCGGAAAACGCTCAAATATAACAGCGAGAAAATCAAACTCATCAAAGAGGTAGAACTCATCATCATCGACGAAATCTCGATGGTGAGAGCCGACATCATCGACTTCATTGACAAGATACTGCGCGTTTATGCCCAGAACATGCGCGTTCCTTTCGGAGGAAAGCAATTATTACTCGTTGGCGACATGTATCAGTTAGAGCCGGTATTAAAAGAGGAAGAACGCGCATTGCTACAACCATTTTATCCGTCAAAATTCTTTTTTGATGCTCACGTTTTCAGGGAGATGCAGTTGATTTGTATCGAACTACAGAAAGTTTACCGACAAACTGATCCGCTTTTCATCAGTATATTAGACCATATCAGAACGTCCAACACATCGCAAACCGATTTGTCCATTCTCAATCAAAGAGTAGGAAACACCTCTCAACAAAATCATGACGGACTGGCAATCACCTTATCTACCCGAAGAGATAGCGTGGACTACATCAACCAGCAACACCTTCAACAATTACCAGGCGAACCCACTGTCTTCTATGGCATCATCGAAGGCGAGTTTCCCGAAAACAATCTGCCCACTCCCATGAAACTTGAAATCAAAACAGGTGCGCAAGTTTTGTTTGTCAAGAACGATAGGGACAAGCGATGGGTGAATGGTACCTTGGGCACCGTTATTGGCATGGGAGATGAGAGCGACGGTTTAATTTACGTGAGGACTGAACAAGGTGAGGCTGTAGATGTAGAACAAGACATTTGGTCAAACGTTAGATACACCTACAATGAGAAAGAGCAAAAGATTGAAGAAAAAGTAATTGGAACTTTTCGCCAGTTCCCCATTCGGTTAGCATGGGCCATCACTATTCATAAAAGTCAAGGACTAACCTTCAATCAAGTTAACATCGACTTATCGGGAGGCGTGTTTGCTGGAGGCCAAACTTACGTTGCCCTGTCACGTTGTCGTTCGTTGGAAGGCATTAACCTTGAAGCCCCCATCAAGAAAGAAAATATTTTTATCAGTCGAGAAATCACAAGTTTTGCAAAGACTTACAATGACCAGCAATCTCTCGACAAAGCTTTACAACAAAGTAAAGCCGAAAAACAATATCATGATGCTGTGACGGCATTCGGCCAGGGGGACATGCAATCGGCCTTGGATAATTTCTTTCTGGCCATTCACAGCAGGTATGAAATAGAAAAGCCTGCGGCAAAACGCCTAATCAGGCGAAAGCTCAACCTCATCAACACGCTTAAAGAAGAAAATCAAAGCTTACGAGACAAGCAAAAAGAAAAAGAAGATTTGCTGAAACGGCTCGCCGTTGAATATGTCATGATGGGCAAAGAATGTGAAAGAGAGGGAATGAAAGAAGCGGCTTTGCGCAACTATCAAAAGGCATTAGAGCTCTGTCCCGAGCATCCAGAAGCCATCAGAAGAATCAAGAAAATAAAGAAAAGAACGAATCAATAACACTGTTATTGGCTCGCATCACAACCCAATAGAGAAAAAAAACGATAGGGAGATAAAAAAAATAAATGAGCCCAAATTATTTTCGAGCTCATTTAATTTTCCTGTTTGTCTAACAAGAAAGTATGATATTGCACCCTCATAATCGGCAAAAGCCGATAGCAAAGAGTTGCAATTAAGCCAAAGTAAACAGATTCTCTGAATCCTTAATTTTACCTTCTTTGAACAGCCATCCTATTCCCAGATAGACTTCTTCTGTTCCAATTTTAGCAGCCTTAGCTATTTCAGCAACGCTCAACGCTTTGTCTGCTGCGGCCAATGCTTGATAAACATCACCAGCACGGAAGCCAACGCTTTCAGCATTTACCACAAGAGTAGGTTTCTTTGCTGAAGCTCTCTTTGTAGTAGTGGTCTTCTTGGGAGCCGCAACCTTCTTTGGAGCTACTGCTGCCGTTACTTTCTTTTCTGTCATAATCAATAAAATTTTAATATACTTTGCACCTCAGATGAGGTAAAATATCTCATTAACGAAGCAAAGGTAGCCATTTTATTTAAAAAACACAATTATTAAACATCAAAAAGTAACACATTTATGGGTTAGTTGAACCAAAGAAGCGTTTTATTGATGTATGTCAAGTTTTATCTCTAATTCATCCAATTGTTTTTGATCAATGGTCGACGGAGCATCAAGCATCACATCACGGCCGTTGTTGTTCTTTGGGAAAGCAATGCAGTCGCGAATGCTATCCAAGCCGGCCATGATACTCACAAACCGATCCAAACCAAACGCCAAACCTGCATGAGGGGGTGCACCATATTTAAATGCATTGATTAAGAAGCCAAACTGAGCCATTGCCTTTTCAGGTGTGAAGCCCAATATCTCAAACATCTTTTGCTGCAACCGTCCATCATGAATACGCAGGCTCCCCCCTCCTACTTCAATACCGTTGCAAACAAAGTCGTATGCCTTGGCACGAACTCGTTCTGGATGCTCATCAAGCAAGGGGATATCGTCTGGATTTGGCATGGTGAACGGATGGTGCGTTGCCATGAGACGCTGCTCCTCGTCACTCCACTCGAACAGGGGGAAATCAACAATCCACAAACACTCAAACTTGTTCTTGTCACGAAGACCCAGTCGCTCGCCCATCTCCAAGCGAAGCGTACACAACTGCACACGCGTCTTGTTGGCGTTGTCTCCACTCAAAATCAATACCAAGTCACCGTCCTTAGCTCCCATTCGCTCTTTCACATCCAGCAACTGTTCCTTTGAGTAGAACTTATCAACAGAACTCTTAATCGTTCCATCGGCATTATACTTAATGTATACCAATCCCTTAGCACCTACCTGCGGACGTTTAACAAAGTCGCTCAGTTCGTCCAATTGCTTACGACTATAGCTGGCGCATCCAGGCACACAAATGCCGCCAATATAGCTTGCTTCATTGAAGACACTAAAATCTGCCTTGCCTTGGAACGCATCCAAAAGTTCAACGAACTCCATGCCGAAACGCAAATCTGGCTTATCACTGCCGAAACGTCTCATCGCCTCGTGCCATGTCATTTGCTGCAACTTCTCAGGCAGCTCCACCCCACGAATCTCTTTGAAAAGGTGACGACACAGATTTTCAAACAAGTCGATCACATCATCCTGATCTACGAAACTCATCTCGCAGTCAATTTGCGTGAACTCGGGTTGACGATCGGCGCGCAAGTCTTCATCACGGAAACATTTAGCGATTTGGAAATAGCGGTCAAACCCACTCACCATCAACAGCTGTTTGAGCGTCTGTGGGCTTTGTGGCAATGCATAAAACTGTCCGGGATTCATACGCGACGGCACCACAAAGTCGCGTGCACCCTCAGGAGTAGAGCCAATCAATATGGGTGTTTCTACCTCTATAAACTGCTCATTATCAAGGAAATTCCTAATCAGAATCGTCATCCGATGGCGCAATTCCAAATTCTTTCTTACCGCTGGTCGGCGCAAATCTAAGTATCGATATTTCATTCGTAAATCGTCACCCCCATCGGTTTCGTCTTCTATTTTGAATGGAGGCGTCAAACTTTCACTCAGTACGTTTAGTTTACTGACCAAAATTTCGATATCTCCGGTCGGCAACTTGTCGTTTTTGCTCTGTCGCTCACTCACCTTACCCGTTGCCTGAATACAGAATTCACGCCCCAGTTTATTGGCCTGCTCACACAAAGAAGCGTCGGTTGCCTCATTAAAAACAAGTTGGGTAATGCCATATCGGTCGCGCACGTCAACAAATGTCATTCCACCCATCTTACGTGTACGCTGCACCCATCCAGACAGGATTACCTCCTTGCCCTCATCGGAAAGTCTTAACTCCCCACATGTATTCGTTCTATACATAGTTTGAAATTTATATCTTATCAAACGCAAAATTATACAAAAAAGCCGAAACAAGCAAAGCCTGTATACAAAATGTAGGTGATGTGATGACAAATTAACCTGTAAGCCGTTTCGGCACAGCTCATTCATTTATGATGATTGCGCTATATCTGTATTCTATCGAACGGAACCTTCTTCGGTGAAACAGCTCCCGTCACAACAACTTTTTAACACAAATGCTGGGCATTTTATCCACCAACATACTCATTCGCCGGAAATATGCGAAATATAGAGGTGTTTCATTATTTTATTGATTTATAATAAGTTATACGGTTTACAAACCTAAATCACCATGAAAAAGAGATGTGTTTTGAGGATGAAAGCACTTGTTTTTGTACAAAAAGGCGTGTTATATGATGTAAATTGGGGTGTAAAAGCATGCATATTGAGGAGCAAGAGCATAAATATTAGACTGCAAAAGCATGCAGATTGCTGGTTTAATCTCTGTGAATGAGGTAAAAGATGATGATTTTAAGATTTTGAACACCTAAAACATTCTCCTATTTTCTCTATTTTGCGATTTTGTTTTGTCAAATAAAATGAATTGATTTAACAAATAAAAGGTTTGTTAACATATTAGAATAAAGATGGCGAATACTCAGCCATCATCCCACACATAGTCATCAAAGGTTGTTTTATTCCTAATAACCCTTGTTTATATAAATATGTGATATTCAGTCTTTCGCAACCAACAACCTTTCAGAAATGAGAGAGCCGCGGCCATTAAGATAAATTATTTCTAAATTTACTTGCAGTGTTCGCAAAAAGAATTATATTTGCAGGGTATAATCGAAAGGAACTACTAATGAACGCAACCGAACAAGTGTACAAGCAGACTGAGTATGCCATTCGCAAGATAGCACAAAAGTTCACGTCAGATGAAACCCCATCACTCGTTACGGATATTCACATCCGAATCTATCAAGACAGTGGTGAATTACGAGCATTCGATGACGATGAAAATGAGATTACCCGTTGCGTCGTTGAAGAATGGATAGGCAATACGGAGGAGAAGTTCTACGAACATGCCACAGCCATTCTTCGCAAAGTCCTGAAACAACTTCATGAAACGGTTGATCAGATGAATATTCTCAAGCCATTTAGCTTTGTTTTAGAAAATGATGACCTGGAGAATATAGCCGAACTATATGTTGCCGACGATGACACCGTGATTATAGGAGGCGATTTGATGCACGACTTAGATAAGGACCTGGATTCTTTTTTGGCAGATCTTCTGAAAGATGAGAGTAATCAGAAGGAATAGAATGAGCTTCAGAAATAAAATTCTCCTCATCTCTTGTCAACCCTGTTTACCCCGATTCGGGAATGTTTTTGTTAACAACGATTGAAACCAAAGGTTTAATTTTCCCACAAAGATACACTCTGTTTTGTTATTTTTCAGAGAACAGGGCGTAAAGATTCTGTTTTTTATGTATATTTGCAAACATGAAAAGAATCATTTCATGTGTGATTACCCTATTCTGTATGTTGGCCGTCCACGCCCAATATTTTGACGTACAATGCGAAGACACGTGCTCGCATGTACATGGCATCGATTTGAGTCACTATCAAGGTGAGGTGTTCTGGGAAACAGTAGGTGAAAACACCAAAAACACATACGTCTACCTCAAGGCCACTGAAGGCGGTGACAGGATAGACCCTACCTACCAAACTAACATAGAGTTGGCGCATCGCTATGGCCTGAAAGTAGGTTCGTACCACTTCTTCAGACCGAAAACCAACTTGACGCTCCAACTACAGAACTTCATGACGCAGTGCCGACCTGGCGACCAAGACCTCATTCCCATGATTGATGTAGAAACTCGTAGCGGCTTGTCAACAGAAGCTTTTTGTGACTCTTTGCACAAATTCCTGGACATGGTAGAAGAAGCTTATCAACAAAAACCACTCATCTACACGGGTGCTAACTTCTATGACCACAACCTGCAGGGACAACTGGACAGCTATCAAATCATGATTGCGCAGTATACCGACCGAGAACCGGTATTGGCAGACGGGCGCGACATTACCATGTGGCAATACACGGGTAAAGGTAGAATCAATGGTATCAACACCTTTGTTGATAAAAGCAGAATGATGGGAAAGCACGGACTCAGAGAAATCAGATTCCGACGAAATGGCACGAACACAAGAAAGTATACATGGATACATTAACAAACATACAATACACTTTAACGATATGGCGATAATAAGATGTCCGGAGTGCGGCCACCAAATCAGTGACCGAGCACCCGTTTGTCCCTCTTGTGGGGTAGAAATTGCTGATAGAGTGACCCGTTGCACGCAATGTGGCGAAGTTTATTTTAATGATTTGCACGAATGTCCAAACTGCCACCATGCCAATATGAACTATCGCGATGATACATCTCCGGTTCATGAACAGGCTATTGAGCCGAAAGAAGAGCCTACGACCATGGCGGACACAACGCCGCCAGCGCCCAACGGAGACGTGCAACGTCCCAAGAAGAAACCTACCACTTTAATAATAGCTTTCATCATAGCCATCATTGCATGTGGAGTGGGCTATTATTTCTATCACAATGCACAAACAAAAGAAGAGCTGGAGGCATACGAGTTTGCCGCCAAGAGCGAAGATCCAATCGTGCTTCAGGACTATCTTGACCGCTTTAAAGACGCACCTATCGCACACAGAGACTCCATACACGTTCGCTTGACGGCCATCCAGCAAATGGATAGCGAGTGGACCAATGCCTGGGTGAGCAACTCGAAGACGGCTCTGGAAGATTATCTTGACAAGCATCCCGACTCTGAACACCGTGCGGAAGCCATGCGCAAGATTGACTCGTTGGACTGGGTGGCCGCCAGCTCAGCCAACAGTGTGGACGCATACCAGTTTTACTTGGAAGACCATCCCAACGGTGCGTATGTAGACGATGCCAAAAATGGCATCAAAACAATTAATGCACAGACGGTTCAACCAGAGGAAAGGGCCATGTTAAGTTCGCTGTTCAAACAGTTCTTTCAGAGTATCAACGCAAAAGACGAGAATGGTTTGACCAGCACGGTCAGTCCTGTCATCAGTTCTTTCCTGGGTAAAGTGGATGCGAATAAAAATGATGTCATCACCTTTTTGCATAAACTTTACAACCAGGAGGTGGCCAGCATGTCATGGCATCTGCTCAATGATTACAAGATTGACAAGAAAGAAATCGGTGACGAACAATACGAATACACCGTGAATTTCTCTGCAGACCAAGATGTTGACAAGGTGGATGATACACAGCAAACCATGCATTATCGCATCAAAGCCAAGGTAAATCCTGACGGAAAAATTACAGAGTTCAACATGACTCGCATCATTCAGTAGTGTTCCGAAAGACAATTCAATTGATCTGAAAAATAAAACCATTGAGCTTGGTTCACCCTACTGGCTCAATGGTTTTTCGTATTTATTGTTGTCAGCCGTGCAAACTGACTTGTCCTAATATACTCTCACAACGTCACCGACGTGGATGGTATGGTCTGGAGTAAAATCATTCAACTTGTATAAACTGGACAGACGCATACCATAAATCTGTGCAATGATATACAGACTCTCTCCGTTCTTGACAACATGCGGACGATTCTTGAAAGCCTTCGGTGCTCTTTTCCGCTTTTTCTTCAGGAAAATGATTTCGCCTTCTGTCAAAGCATCATCTTTATCTCGCTCGTTGTACTTGGCAATTTTCTTGTACGACACGCCGATTTCCTCGCCTATCAGCTTGAAAGTATCGCCACGACGAGCCCGGATATAATAATTTTTGTTGAAGATTGCGATGGGATGCAAAGGCTTTGCCTGGTTAACTACTGTTTGATTGCCAGAATATTCAACCATGGCATGATCGTATGATCTGGCACTGTCGTAGACATAAAGCTTGTAAAGCTCTATCAATTCGATGAGTTTATAAGCATATCGCGGGTTGGTTGCATAGCCACAAGCTTTCAAACCATGCGCCCATCCACGGTAATCTTGCATGGAAAGGCTAAACAACTTGCGGTAACGACTGCTGTTCACAAGGAATTTACTATGATCCTCAAAACTTTGAAGGGGATGATCGTATGCGCGAAAGCATTCGCCCAAAGCGTCATCATCCTCAGCAATGGTACGACCAGTCCAGCCATGACACTTGATTCCGAAATGGTTATTGCCCAGTCGTGCCAATCTACTTCGCCCTGCTCCACTCTCAAAAACAGCCTGAGCCAAGGTGATACTCGCTGGGATTCGGTATTGAAGCATCTCCCGAATAGCCAAATCTTTGTATTGATTGATGTAGAGTTGATAGGTCTGGTTCCATCTCATCTGGGCCCATGATGCCATAGATGAAATTGAAAAGAGGAATATAATCGCAATTTTATTCATGAACATTAAAATGTTAGACAAAGTTACATAAATTCATAAAAAAAGCACAATGGATTGGTGTTCGTTTAATAATTATTAGTAATTTTGTACAAATGGACAGCAAACAAGTCATTTTGGCATTGGGAACAAATGTCAACCAAGAGCGCAACATGAAACAAGTTAGGCAGCTATTGGTTGACACTTGGCCTGACATGAAGTTCACTACAACGAAGTGGACACAGCCCATTGGCATGTCATCAGCCCTATTTTATAACTGTTTAGCATACACAGAGGTGGAAGAATCCCTTGAAGAACTCACCGAAAAGGTGAAAAACATGGAACGGATATGTGGAAACACAGGGGCTGAAAGGTCGCTTAATCGCATCCAAATGGACATCGACATCTTGCTGTATGGCGACAAAAAGCTGCACATAGACGACTGGCAACGCGACTATATACAAGAGTTGATGAACGAAATTGATTTATTTTAAGCATTGAACAATGAACATCCAAACCTTCCTAACCCATGTGATCCCGTGTGTTCTGTGCCTATTCATGTCGGCAAACGTGAACGCGCAGGACTTCAACAAGGTGTTTTCTGACAGCACACTGCGCATTGATTATATATTTTCGGGCAACGCAAACCAGCAACACATCGCCGTCGACCAATTGAACGTCACGCCCAGATGGTACGGAAAAAAACAGCGGTTGGCCGAATTACCCATGGAAGGAAACGGCCAAATAACCGTCCGCGACCACCACACGAAGCGAATTCTCTACCGTAATTCGTTTTCTACGTTGTTTCAAGAATGGCTCACTTACGATGAAGCCAAGCACACAAGCAGGGCTTTCGAGAATGTATTTCTTGTTCCGATGCCCAAGGACACCGTTGACGTTACGGTGACACTGAATGACAACAGGCGTGAGACGATGACCCAACTGACACACACAATCGCACCAAGTGACATCTTGATCAAGCACATCGGAGAACGAGACCGCACTCCATTTGAAACGTTACAAACGGCTCAAGACACCTCCCGCTGCATCCACATCGCCTTCCTGGCAGAGGGATACCGCACTACCGAAATGGACATCTTCCTGAAAGATGCCGCCGAAGCCACTGAGGCGTTGTTTGCGCATGAGCCTTTCAAGGCCATGAGAAACAGGTTCAACATCATAGCAGTCAAAGCTCCTTCGGCAGACAGTGGTACCAGTGAGCCTTCTAAAGGCGTGTGGAAGAATACCGCCCTGCACTCACATTTTGACACGTTCTACAGCAACCGTTATCTTACTACATTGCGATTAAAAACCGTACACGACTGGCTGGCAGGACTTCCATACGAACATATCATCATCTTGGTGAACACTAATCGGTACGGAGGCGGCGGTATTCTTAATTCATACAACCTGTCAATGACCCATCATCCATCGTTCAAACCAGTTGTTGTACATGAGTTTGGTCACAGCTTTGCTGGACTGGCCGACGAATATGCCTATGATTTCGAGGAAATCCCCATGTATCCGCCAGACATCGAACCATGGGAACAAAACATCACAACCAAGGTTAAGTTTTCTGATAAATGGCAAGATATGATGGAAAAAGTACCTTCTGTGGGACTGATAGAAGGCGCCGGCTACTCGCTCAAAGGCATTTACCGCGCATCACCCGATTGTAGAATGCGCACAAATGACACGCCTGAGTTCTGTCCTGTGTGTCAACGAGCCATCCAACGCGTCATTGATTTCTACACAAAATGATGAACTTAGCATGAAGCCGAAGCACTATCTGATGATAGGGTTGGCCACCCTCGTGTTTTTGATAGGCCAAAACAACCCAGCAGATGCCACTCACAACCGACCCATCAGTGACAAAGATCGACTGAACATGGCGCTGGAATACTTTCAAAGCGAGAAGTATCATGAGGCTCTTTTGCTGTTTCAGAAGCTTGACCAGGAATACCTTCTCAACCAACGGTACAAGGCTTACATCGGCGTGTGCTACTATCATCTGTGGAAATACGAGCAGGCATGCCTGTATCTGGACTCGGTTATGCCGAGTATCACTGTCTTCGCACCTCACGAACAATCAGTCTATTACTATGCCAACGCTGAAAGTCACTTTCAATTAAAACAATACGAAGCAGCCATCCCATGCTATGAAAAGATGCTGAACGTGTGCCATGACAACGAAAAAGCCGATGCCCTCTACCGTCTTGGGTTCTGTTTTCTGTTTAAAAAGGATTGGGAAAATGCACTTGAATATTTTGAAAGCGCACGCTCCTACTATCAACATTACGGATACAAACGTGGTTTGAAATACCGTATGGCACAGATTGAAAACATGATTAACGGCTGCAAACAACAAATAGACCAATCAACAGCCACCGAACTACCAAGCGATAGCATCAAGTGAAGCACGGCACAAGCGGCAAGAAAAAATAGTTTGTCATCTTTCTGTGCTTTACATTTTTTTAGTAACTTTGCATGCATTATTTTTATAATGCAAAAGATGAAAACATTAATAGACCGCATTCTGAAAGATGGCAAATGCTATCCTGGTGGCATACTGAAAGTAGATAAATTTATCAACCACCAGATGGATCCCAACCTTATGAAAGCCATCGCCATCGAATTCATCAAACGTTACGCCTCAACGGAAATCAACAAAATCTTAACCATCGAAGCTTCGGGCATTGCACCTGCCATCGTTATGGGGTTACTTCTGGACCTTCCAGTGGTATTTGCCAAGAAGAAAAAACCGTCAACGATGGACAACATCTTATCCACCACGGTCTTCTCATTCACCAAGCAGCGTGAATATAACGTCGTTATCAGCAAGGATTATCTAACACCCAACGACAAAGTGGTTTTCATTGACGACTTCCTGGCCTATGGAAATGCCGCCAAAGGCATCATCGATCTATGCCGGCAGGCCGGTGCAGAACTGGTTGGAATGGGCTTTATCATTGAAAAAACCTTCCAACATGGACGTGACGGGATAGAAGCAGAAGGCGTGAGATGCGAATCTCTTGCGATGATTGAATCGCTGGACAATTGTCAAATCAAATTAAAAAATATCGAAAAGTAACCACTCCCCTATTGATTGAACGCTAAAACATGAACGCAACAGAACAAGAACAAGTAAGGTCAAAGTCGACTGACTTGATTTATGGTCTTCACGACCGTCCGGCTCTCCGAGAAAGTATCTTTGCCGCATTGCAGCACTTGCTGGCCATCTTCGTAGCCATCATCACGCCGCCGCTGATTATTTCGAATGCCCTTAATTTTGATTTGGAAACAACAGGATTTTTGGTTTCCATGTCATTGTTCGTTTCTGGCGTCGCCACATTCATACAATGTCACCGCATTGGTCCCATCGGTACTGGACTATTGTGCATCCAAGGCACCAGCTTCTCCTTCATAGGCCCCATTATCGGAGCCGGCATGCTTGGCATGGTGGGTGGCAAGTTGAACACCGAAATGGCTTTGTCCTATATATTTACCGCCTGCATGTTCGCCTCTGTTGTCGAAATGCTTGTGAGCCGCCTATTGAAGTACACACGCAAAATCATCACACCACTGGTCTCTGGCATCGTTGTCACGTTGATAGGTATGTCGTTGGTCAAGGCCGGAATCAACTCATGTGGTGGTGGTGCCGCTGCCGAAGCTGACGGGGCGTTCGGATCTCTGGTCAACCTTGGGTTGGCAGCACTGGTGTTGTTCAGCATCATCATCTTCAATCGTTCCAGCAACCGCTTTCTTCGAATGAGTTCAATCGTGCTGGGTCTCCTCATTGGGTGTATCGCTGCCTATCTCATGGGAATGATTCACTTGGATTCCATTCAAAGCTATGGAGGCTTTATCATTCCCGTTCCGTTCAAATACGGATTCCGTTTTGACATTTCGGCCCTGATATCATTGGGACTGGTTTACCTCATAACGGCCATCGAAGCTTATGGAGACATCACGGCCAACTCGCTGATTTCCGGAGAACCCATCGAAGGTGAAGTGTTTGAAAGAAGAGCATCGGGCGGCATTCTGGCCGATGGTTTCAACTCAATGTTAGCCGCTGTGTTCAACTCTTTCCCCAATTCAATCTTCGCACAGAACAATGGAATGATTCAATTGACAGGCATCGCCAGCCGCTATGTGGGCTACTACATTGCCGGAGCGTTGGTTGTCTTAGGACTGTTCCCTGTTGTTGGATTGGTGTTTTCCTTAATTCCGGCTCCCGTACTCGGTGGCGCCACGCTGTTGATGTTTGGAACCGTGGCTGCCGCAGGCATCAAAATCATCGCATCAACTCAAATCAACCGAAAGGCAGTATTGGTGATGGCCATCAGCTTTGCCCTGGGACTTAGCGTAGAAATGGTTCCTGGAATACTGGATCACATGCCGGAAACCATCAAAAACATCTTTTCTTCGGGCATTACGACAGGTGGACTCACGGCCATCCTGACAAATGCATTTATCAAGATTAAAGAATAGATAACTCCCGAACATTCACCCAATCGGGACGCATCGTAACTGTATCATATTCAAGATAATATGTAGATTGCCACGCAAGCGCATGCATATTGGAATGGAAACTCATTGCTATTGGTAACCAAAGTCATTGCTATTGGACACCAAACTCAATGCTATTGGTGACCAAACTCAATGCTATTGGTGCCCAAACTCAATGCTATTGGTGCCCAAACTCATTGCTATTGGAGGGCAAAGGCATTGCTTTTGAAGGTGAATGCATCTAATATAGCGGTTGACCGACGTCACTTCAAGATTTGAAAAACAGCAAACATCTGCACCTTTAAGGATACATTTTTATTATTATAAAAAAAATAACTAAAAAGGTTTGGAGGATTCAAAAAAAACATTAACTTTGCAAGTGTTATCCTGAAAACAATCTTTTTACCTTAAAGGACTAATACCTATTGAAGATTTGAAGGCGATTATCTGTGAAGACCATTGCCTTTTTTTTATTTTTTGTATAAAGCAGAGATTCTGCGATGGATAATTAAACTGTTGATGAAAGACACGATTGTCAGGATTACAAATCCCAATAAACAAGTAGGAAGCATACTGGTTTTGTCAATGCTTGGAAGCATGGCATACAATATTTCAATGTAATAATCCCGTACACAATACACAGCCAGAACGGCCATCAGCAAGACTGCGACGTTCAGCATGAGTGTGAGGAAGATGTACGGCTTCGACACCTGCAAGGGACGGTAGCCTATCAGCAAGAGATTTTCAAGTTTGTCAGCATTCTTTTGTACGAGAAGATAGATGCTTAAAAGCAGGATGTAAAAGCTCAAGAGGGATATGAACAAGCCCACAACCATCACGATAGAAACGACTAACGATAAGAACGAGATGGCTTTCTCGTTGGCAAGATTACTGTCTTCAACCTCATACGCATGGCTATCCAAGTATTTTGCGATGGCATCATCGCGTGTGTTCGACACGTCAGCAATTAGTCTGTTGGGGCTGCTCGTCACGTTTGGCGCAAAATGATGGTTGCTCCACGACATAAATGACATGGGGACGAGAATAGAGTTCAATTTACCGGAGAAACCAATGACTTTTCCTTCAAACACTTCATCCTTGCCATTACCATGAATGGACATGCGCACATTTAGCATTCCCACCACGCCTTCAGAGATGCTCGGCAATGAGTGATTGCGCGCATAGCCGAAGTTATACATGGTGATGTATGACCTGGGTAGGATGATGGGCACCGTCTTGCTGCCCTCCTCATAATGCCATTGGGCAAGCGGAACATCGACAAACGAATCTGGAATGCTCTCGAAAAAGAATTCGGAATCAAGCAATTTAGTTTCTTTGACGTACAGCGTTACGTTCACTTTATATTCTGCCGAGGTAAATGCGCCCAACTTTTTGACGAAAGGCTGTTGCTTTAAATCTTCAATCTCTGCCTCTTTGAACGTATTATCTTCCCCACTGATGGTGGCAGTGGTACCTGTTTTCTTACTGATGGTGAGATAATCGGCCTTCATGAAGCTATCATCGCTGTTAAACACAGGCATGACGTCACGATAAAACTGATATCCCAAAAGAATGACAATCATTCCAAACAGGTTTGCAAAGAAAAAACCTACAAACTGAGGAATGCTCACATGTTGCCGAAGAAGTTTCCAAACAAGCGTCATAGTCTTACAACCTTATCATATTTTAAACCCAGATGTTTGCCGATACTCGTAACAATGACGCCGGCTCCTTGGTGAGTAGCCTCACGCAAGAGAACTTGTGCCATGGCGTTGGAGTTGTCATCATCAAGGTGACTGATGGGTTCGTCAGCCAACAAGAAATCAAAAGGTTGGACGAGCGAGCGTATCAATGCCACACGTTGTTGCTGTCCAAAGGACATCTGTCCTATCCTGACATTCACCTTGTCAGCGATGTCCAATTCATCAAACCAATCAAGAATTTGCGCTTTGGTCTTGAAATGCGTCATGTTATTCTTAATCATAACGTTCTCAAGAGCGGTTAATTCGGGAAACAAACGCAACTCTTGAAAGAGATAACTGACATGCCGAGTGCGTATTTCTGCCCAATCTTTGATTGTGAGTGTATTGATATTCTGCTCATCAAACAAGATTTTCCCATCGAAATCACGCCGATATCCTATCAAATAACTGCAAAACGTACTCTTTCCTTTGCCAGAATTGGCTTCCAACAGATAATAATGTCCCTTGTGGAAGGTGATTTCCTCATTCCAAACATCCGACACTAATCCTTGCACATGTGAAAAGACATGCGGCAGAACCTTGTTCAATGTGATAGTTTCCACCTTTTATTTCAATTTATATACCATGGTGTTGACAGGTCCAAACACGGGCTTCAGCAAATCAACAAACACTTTCATCGTTTCATTACGCACGTCGTTGAAATGAATCACCATGACCATTTTCTGCCCTTTTATTTGATTTTGCAGCTGCACGGGCATTGGCGTTTTCGCCTGACCGATTGAAGCTAACGCTTCCTGCTTGCTGCTGCCGCTGAAGAACTGCTTGTCTTCATTCACTCCAAAACAAAAGTTGGTTTTGCCATCTGAATAGGAATAGATGTTCTTACCAACATCGGTCAATTTAGCACCTTGCGGCACTGACTGCTTCCAATATGGGATGTCAGCCAGCCATTTTGTATGCGCAAGACGCGCAGCCATCGACAATTGAATGGCACCATCAGAATAGTTTGGAACAATGATGCACATGTCACCATCAACACTGCGGATGATGTTGTCCATGTCTATCGCCTGATTGATGCCCGTCAGCAACACCTGAAGTCCCTTGTTCTGCTGCAAAATGGGCAAAAACTTCTGCCCATCTACATTCACGAACATGCCTAACAAGGCCTCGTTTGATATGGATTGCAGGTAAGCATCAGTAATGGGACGATATACTTTGAACGAATTTTCAATCTCTTGATTGATGCGTTGGTTAAAAGAAAACGGTCTGCCTTCGATGGTCAGGCATCGTTTTTCGATGCTCATTTCAGCAGCTATCAGCACTTGTGACCCATCTACACCCTTCGGAGCGCCTAACGTCATCGGTGCAACAAGCTGTTCGGGCAAGGCTTTCGCCTGTGCAACCATCGCCATGGGATTGTTAATGCTCTCCAACTTTTCAAACATAGGAGAAGCTATCACGCTATTTTCCTCGTCTTGTTGCAGATATTTGGCCATCGTTCCTTTCATGACTTCCTGCGCAGTAACAGGCAAAGGTCCCATGATTAAGAGCGACTGATCATTGTAACCGGCAATCCAAGAGTCACTGACTTGTGCGAAATAGGCCTCACGATACTTCGCAGGTTTGCTGTTCATCTTCACGAACATCTGCTCCAACTTCCCTTTGTCTTGCACTTTCGCACAGACACCTAAGTTCCCATCGGGCGATTCAAAAAGATAAATCTTATGCGTCAAATCGATGCCACTCTCATCCAAATTCTTCATCCGGAGCAGTACTTTCAGTAATGTGGCGCTGTTTATCCCACTTATTTTATTGACATCAAACGAGACTAAAGCTGTGCTTGACTTTGGAATAGCTTGGCGATATTCGTCATCTGAACAAGATGACAAAAAAGCAATGATGAGCAAGCATGCGGAAATGCAGTATAGTTTGAATACTTTCATGTTGAATCTTACCTTTCTATTAATGAAACATCATACCGTTAAAGAGGCACCTTTTCTGGGTCTGTTATATGTTTCCAACCTTTTCCTTCATGGATTATAAGATGCGTTTTACTACTTGTGACATCACAATTGATACCAGTCCTGCAGTTTCAGTCCTCAATCTGTTTTGCCCTAATGACACAGACGAGAATCCCTTTTCAAGGGCTTGATTCACTTCGTCAATCGAGAAATCACCTTCAGGCCCTACAAGTATGGTAATGTCTTGTTGATCATTAGCTTGCTGTATCTCGTTAAGAAAAACCTTTCTGGCTATCTCTGTGTAACAATGGGCAATGTACAGGCCGCCCTCTCGCTGCTGATTGACGAAGTCTTGAAAGGGCATGATGGGATGAACTACAGGTTTCCAAGCCTTTCTACTCTGCTTCATTGCAGCGATGACAATCTTTTCTAAGCGGTCAATTCGTAGTTGTTTGCGCTCTGAATAACGACAATCCAGGAACGTGATTTCATCAAATCCAACCTCAGTCATCTTCTCAATCATCCATTCCATCCTATCCATCATCTTGGTTGGTGCGATAGCCAAATGCACATGCCCCTTCCATGTTTTCTGCTGCGGCAACGCTTTCACGATGTCATACATGCAATGCTTGGTTGCTGCGAGTGTGACGTTTGCCTGGTAAAAAGAACCCTTCCCATCCATTAAGAATATTTCATCACCGGCTTTCAGTCGCAGAACGCTGACAGCATGCCGCGCCTCTTCCAGCGATAATTCAGTAGCCTGGGCAGCATCAGGAACGTAAAAATATCTGGCTTCTTTCATATTCAAACATCAAGCATCAAGCAAATTGCGTCGTTTCATCTCATCTCTTAACAGGGATGCCAATTCATAATGCTCATCTTCAACGGCCTTATTCAATGCCTTTTTCAACATTTCATCCGTCAAGGTGTTTACCGGAATAGACATGCCCTGCGCATTGTGAACATACTTCACGCTCTGCTTCTTCATCAACTTCTCATCAATGTATATTGGAATGTCGCTGACATAAGCCAACAACATGGCATCACTGATGCTTATCAAGATCGGTTCAAGCGTTTCTACATTGTACAACACAGCCCTGTACTGTCCCTCAATCAAGTCGTTGATGAGAATCTCAAAGCGCATCGTGGTTTGCGAACGGATGACCTGCCACAACACTTCTGGCAGCATCCTGTTCGTGATTGGAACCTTTTGTACACGAAGACTAAACTGATACAGCATGTTGCGGTCACACGGGATGGTAAGCTGACGCTGTTGTTGTTCATCCACCAGGATGAGCAGTCCCACATCGTCAGAACCCACAATCTCTGTTACGCTCTTAAAAATCAGCCGTACCTTGTTCATGCCTTCACCATATTTTTCTTGGGTTTAAACAACAAAGCAAAGCTCACTCCCACCAACAAAGCATATCCGGCGAATGCATACCAGCAGGCCGACCAATTGGTAACGCCATTGACGGTATTCGAGGTAACCACAGCCTGCGCTGCCAATGAACCGATTGTTGCGCCGATACCGTTGGTCATGAGCATGAACAAACCTTGCGCACTGGAGCGAAGAGCCGGCTCGGTTGCTTTGTCCACATACAACGATCCGCTGATGTTGAAGAAGTCAAAGGCAACGCCATAGATTATCATGGACAGCACAAACATCCATACGCGGTCACCCGGGTTACCCAATCCAAGCAAACCAAACCGCAACACCCATGCGAACATGGCAATCAACATCACGTTCTTGATGCCGTAACGCTTCATGAAGAAGGGTATCATCAAGATGCAAAGGGTCTCACTGACCTGTGACAAAGAATAAAGTATCACTGGATATTTCACCCCAAACGAACTCGCATATTCAGGCAACGCCTTGAAACTTTCAATAAAAGGGGTTGCAAAACCATTGGTTATCTGCAAACTCACACCCAATAGCATGGAGAAGATAAAGAAGATGGCCATGCGTTTTTGTTTGAACAAGGAGAAGGCCTTCAGTCCAAAAGCTTCAACCAAACCAGTTGCATGCTGCCCCTTGGACGTAGGACAATGTGGCAACGTGAAGGTGTAAAGAAACAAGAGAATGCTCAAAACACCACTGACCACAAACTGATTCTGATCGCTCTTAAAGCCAAAGATATCTACAAACCACATGGAACAGATAAAGCCAATGGTTCCAAATGTACGAATGGGTGGAAAGTCTTTGATGGTATCCATCCCCGCTTGCGTCAAGGCATTGTAGGCTACCGAATTGGTCAATGCCAAGGTAGGCATGTAAAATGCCACACTAAATGAATAAAGTGTGAAGAGTGTGCTAAATTCAGCATTGCTTCCTTGGCTCATCCCATAGTAGGCCGCTGCAAACATAAACGAGCCAGCCAACAGGTGACAATAGCCTAAAAGGCGTTGAGCAGGCACCAAACGGTCAGCCACGATGCCCATCAATGCAGGCATGAAGATGGATACAACCCCCTGCATGGCAAAGAATGCACCGATGTTGGAAGCCATTCCGATGTTGGTTAAATAGATTCCCATGCAAGTAAGATAGGAACCCCATACGGCAAATTCAAGAAAATTCATTGCCGCCAAGCGTACTTTTAAGTTCATTTCATGTATTATTTATGTCATACAAAGACAGTGCGAGCCGAGCGCAACCAAGCTTGTTTGGAGTTGCCGAGGCGATGCCTGTTTTATGCAAAGACAGTGCGAGCCGAGCGCAACCAAGCTTGTTTGAAGTTGCCGAGGCGATGCTGTCTTATGCAAAGGTAAGCTAAATGTGAGAATGCGCAAAATAAAAAAATCTTTTTTTTCGGAATGCCAAACAAGGTAGAGATCCAAGAAAGCACGCATTGATTTTCAATAGCATTGACTTTGACCGCCAAACTCAATGAGTTTACCCCTCAATAGCAATGACTTTGACCACCAAACTCAATGCTATTGAAACGGTATAAAAGTATGATAATATGTATGAATTAATCAGGAAAAATTAGGTATAAGTTTAAATTCAAGACATCACCCTATACCTCAAATTTGGAATAGTCATCCAGTTTTAGCAGTGCAGCTACCGAGATGCTCTTATGTTTCCGCATGAATCTGTCGACAACATTCACATAGTCGCTCTTGAAAAATCGCCTACCCAGCACTTTGTTGGCCGTCCACATAATCTTAGCCATGTGCAAATCTTTTTCCACCTGCGTGTTCACGCCGTGATCTTCCATGGGATAGACGCTCAACAAATAGAAAACAATACAGTCGGGCACGATGTATTCGCGTGTCATGGACTGTCGTTGCTGCTCGGAATAATATTTCTTATATACCGAATAGGTTTCTCCCAAATACTTATCCAACGAAATACCAATCAGCTTGTCGCCCACCACCACACTCTGATTGAGCGCGCCAATTTGCGCATAGACAGTGGGGATTTCAAGCCCCGGCAGCAACTTTTGCAACTTCATGAAGACACTGCTAAGCTCTTTGTTGATGTCATCCATGTCAGCATATTCAGCTTCAGCGTCAGAAATGAGGACCTGCAACAGGGAGTCTTGGTAGAAATTAAGGAATTTTGAATTGATGTACGGTTCGTTCACTTCGCCCAAATCCAAAACGTCTTCTATCAACGTGCGGGTTTCCATGGGATAGGTGGTATTCATTTGTTGAAGCGCCGAGAAATCACCCGTTGTGAGATAACGGCTCTCCAGACGATCATAGCGCTGCACTTCTACCAGCATCTTCTGATCTTCTTGATTGTAAGGCTTGAGTTTCAGCTGACAAGCACTACACAACAGGAGGACTAAAAATAATAGACTATAATATTGCTTCAAAACGAATACACATTATCCTTATTATGAGCAAAATTAAGCAAAAATATAATAAGTAGCAAATTTTAAACTAAAAAAGATAAATTTAAGCCAAAATTACTTTAATTCTGCTTAGATTTCACTGTATTTTTTCTTTCCTTTGACATAATATTTCCAAAGAATAGAATAAGAGTTCAGTATTTTTTCGTCTTCCACCAACCTGCTGTTTTGAATTTTTTGGCGGTCAAATTCAAATTCATTTCGCCAGCGTTTGAAGGCTTTTCTGGCCTTGAACACGGCACGGCAGTCGCCCCAATGGTGCTCCAGCAACAGCATTTGCAAGGCTGCAAGATAGTCGAGCCACCACCGAACGCGCATAACATGCTTCAAATCTTTGTCATTCAGGTTTTTGTAAAGCATGGTCAAGTTGTTCCTGAAATTCAGGTATGTCTTCATCGGATTGTTCTTGGGCAGCGTTCCTCCACCCACATGGTACACCTGACTGTCGGGAACACAATAGATATCACGGCCGCGTGAGCGCAAACGCCAGCACAGATCTATCTCCTCACTATGGGCGAAGAAACGGCCATCCAACCCTCCGGCCTCCCAATAATCGTGAGAACGAATCATCAGACACGCACCCGTAGCCCATGCTATTTTGCAGGGATCATCATACTGGCCATCATCATTTTCTACCGTTTGAAAGATACGGCCACGGCAAAATGGATAGCCATATCTGTCAATAAATCCTCCGCAAGCGCCCGCATACTCAAACTGGTCATGATCGAAAACCGACAACAGCTTGGGTTGACACGCTGCCACCTGCGGATGAGCGTCCATAAACTCAATGAGCGGCGTCAGCCAGTGATGAGTAACTTCAATGTCGGAATTGAGCAATATGTAGTACTCGGCATCGATATGGCCCAAAGCCTTGTTGTAGCCTTCGGCAAAACCCCAATTACGATCCAGGGCAATTTGCTTCACCATGGGGTAATGTTGTGATAACCATGACATGGAATCATCGGTCGACGCATTGTCTGCCACAAAGATTTCGGCTTCGTCGCGAGAATAATTGATGACGGAAGGGAGGTAGGTTGACAACATCTTGGCTCCGTTCCAGTTCAAAATGACAATAGCTACTTTCATATCATTGCTTTTAATGCAGATCGGTCATGATTGAAGTCACCCAACTTGACCGTTATCAATTGGTTATCAAATTCTTCTTTGGCCAATGCTGCGGGCAGTTCCACACGAATGTAGTTACGAGTGAAACCGTGCATGGCCCGGCCGCGATTAGCCTTCTCAAACAGCACCTCAGCCTCCTGACCCACATACTTGGCATAAAAAGCATGCGTCTTTTCGTCAGACAACTGCAATAGACGCTTCGAACGCAACTTCTTATCATGCTCTGAAACGACGTACGGAATGGACAGCGCACGGGTGCCGGGACGCTCGGAATAAGGGAAGACGTGTAGCTGTGTGACGTCAAGTGAACGAATGAACTCGTAGCTTTCTTCAAAGTATTCGGGCTTTTCTCCCCGGCAGCCCACCATGACATCCACACCGATAAAGGCATGCGGCATCACCTCTTTAATATGGTGTATCTTGTCGGCAAACAGCGAGGTGTCGTAATGACGATGCATCAATTTAAGCACTTCGTCAGACCCACTTTGCAAGGGGATATGGAAATGAGGCATGAAAGCTCTGGACTGCGCACAATAATCGATCAACTCGTCGGCCATCAAATCGGGTTCCAAGCTGGAAATTCGAAATCGGCGGATGCCCTCCACCTGATCAAGTGCCTTGACAAGGTCTAAAAAAGTCTCATCGGTTCTTTCGCCAAATTCGCCAATATTGACGCCCGTTAATACGATTTCCTTCCCACCTTCTGCCGCAGCCTGCTCGGCCTGCTGAACCAAAGACGCAATGGAAGGATTGCGGGAGAAGCCGCGTGCGAAGGGTATGGTGCAATAGGTGCAAAAATAGTTGCACCCATCTTGCACTTTGAGGAAATACCGTGTGCGGTTACCTTTCGAACAAGAGGGTTGGAAAGTCTTGATGTCTTTCGTCTTGACCGATTGGAATGCATGCAAACCATCAGGCACGCCATCACCCTCCTCACGAAGTGCATTCCTTTGCAACCACGCATCATTGAGATATTGCACCAAGTGGGCTTTCTCATTAGAGCCCAAAACCAGGTCCACACCCGGTATCTTGCTCACTGCTTCTGATTCGAGTTGGGCATAACATCCGGTGACAATGATAAACGCGCCGGGGTTCTCTCGCACCATCCTACGAATGGCTTGCCTGCATTTATGGTCAGCAACTTCGGTGACCGAACAGGTGTTAATGAGGCAGATGTCGGCACGCTCACCTCTGTCAACGGTACGAACGCCCAACGCTTGAAGCATCTCTCCGAACGTAGAAGTCTCGGAGAAATTTAGTTTACAACCCAGTGTATAATAGGAAGCGGTTTTATCTTGAAAAGCACTCGTATCAATCATCTTACCTTATTTAATATGGTATGCAAAATTAAAGAAAAAAGTTCAGATGGCTGTACATGAGCATCCAAATTGTCGATTTCATGCCCTATTTTTGTAAACTCAATGAGAAGCTATAAATATTTAACATATTTTTAACAATTACAAACAAGTGATTATCATGTAGTTACAGAAAAGTTACAAACAAAAGCAAAAAAAAGACTAAAAAAAAGTATTGGGTAAGGAAAAAAGCCTTACCTTTGCAATGTTTTAATAAACAAATGATTGTTTTACAGATTTAAAAAGCAAAGAAATGAAGAAATTAGTTTTAATGTTCGTAGCTGTAGCAGCTATCTCATTCGCATCTTGTGGTAACA
>CAKOVA010000013.1 GCA_934120735.1 uncultured Prevotella sp. | reverse complement strand
CTCATCAAGGCTTACAGTACGTCTTCGGGAAACAATCAGGATTTCCTTGCCACTACGACAGAAATCAAATACCGCCCTGTAAGTATCCGTTTTTTGAATAGTTTTAGTGTCGCTGACACGGCAAAAGATGTTCGTTACAAATTCTATGTCACCCCTGAGCGTGTGGCAGTCAAAACATTCTTCTGTGGGTTGCGCTCTGAAGAGCTGAAGCTCATGCAAGCCGAAAGCTATTACCACCTGGGTAAAACCAACGAGGCTTTAGCCGAACTCAATGACCTTCGGTTGGCGCGTGTAAAAGATGCGCAAGCATGGACCCTGGCAACGCTGCCTCCTGCCAATTCCTATGAGGTGATTCAGGAGGACGCTGAGGGTAAGCCTCTCAATCCTTTGATTTCTGCCATCTTACAGGAAAGACGTAAAGAGTTGTTTTTAGAGGGAGACAGATTCTTTGAGTTAAAGCGCAATGGAACACCAGAATTCTGGACAGCTTACCAGTCTATGAAGTACACCACACGCAAGTACATGTACACTTTCCCCATCCCTATTGCCGAAATAGAGAAAATTAGCGGTTTGAAACAGAACCCAGGGTATGACAAAATCATTACTTACTAATTAAAATGACAATGAAGATGAAACAATATCTCAAAATATTTCTTCCTGCGGTCATCATGTTGATGACAGCAATGGGGTCTGTCTCCTGTCAACAGGAAGACGAGGTACCTCCACGCGAAACAAGTAATTACCTGAAAAAGGTATATAAAATGCCTGAACCAGAGGATTTGTCTTCCGCCGATAAACAAGAGGTGGATGCCATTAAGGATGAATATAATAAGTCAACCAACAATCATTAAAATTATGATGACAATGAAGAAAACATTTATCCGATTTTGTCTATTGATACTGGCACTGGTGGTGGTGTCATGCTCGAAAGACGAATCGATCAATTATCATACCGAGTTGAGCTTGGAAGAGCCACATTATATCTTAGGTAATGTGGTGGGCGATACGGTTATTGTGGCTATTGTCACCGAAGGAAAGGCGGCATCAACCGTACGCATTCCTTATCGTTTGTCCTCTTCATCCAATGCGGTATTGCATCAAGACTATGAACTTTCTGATAGCGCGTTTACCCTCCACGAGGGCGACTCGGTGGCTTATCTGAAGGTGACGCGTAAAGCGGTGTCTAAACCCAAATCCTTCTTATTGACGTTGTTACCGGTAGAAGGTGTTAAAATTGGTGCGCTCAATTATATAGAAGTAGAACTCTTGGGGCAAAACATCTATAGTTTTGAAGACAAAGAGGGTGAGTTGGGGTTGACGCGCGATTGTGTGATACGCCTAAGAACGGCTCGTGGAAGTGCCTTCTCGTTTACTAAAAAGACAAGACTCGACGTAGTTGTCGATCCAGCTTCTACAGCACAAGAAGGTGTACACTTCAGATTTATGAACGATGCGAAGCAGGCAGTGTTCCGCGCAGGACAGAACACAGGTACGGTAACTCTTGAATTCTTAAAATACGAAAAAGGGAAAGATCATATCATCCTACGTTTAGCAGAGAATACAGGCTTGTTGCCTGGCACCAATCCTACCACAGATATTCGCATCATGGGTCCAGACAACTTGTCGGGCAAGTGGAGTTTCCAGGGCATTACCAATAAAGACTGGTTTATTAACTCTTGGGGATACGACCCTGCCGTGCTCATAGACACCGTGCAGACCGATCGAATGGAACTCGAAGGAACACCTGCAGAAGGCTATCAGTTGACTCCTCATTTCGATGGCAAACTGAAGAATTACTTCATAGCTCCTACGAAAGCGAAGTTTGTGGGTGAGCGTCAGTCCTATTTTTTTGAGGGTGCTGTCGGTCGTCCGCCAAAGATTTCACTCACCGAATATGAGTTGGAGAAGGTCAATGTGGCCTTTGATGAGGGGCATACCAATGTGCGTAAAGCGCTCATAGGTTTCCGCTTGTTGAAGACTCCTCAAAAGGAAAAAATCTTAGAAGTATCTATTTATGATATTGAACCTTCTGAACCAAGTTGGCATGAATTAGTAGAAATGATGAAATATTCTTATTCAGAACCACCTTATATGTTAGACGGCCCGATTAGGTTGCATTTCAAACAAATCAAGTAATTAGGTCAACTCATCGCTTAGGAGGTAAATGCTCGTTAACAAGGGCATTTACCTCCTATTTTGTTTCATAGGTCAAAACACTTATCAACCTCCGAGGAATTGAGCGTATCCATCAAGGCCTTATACAGGGTCAGCCGCATAAGACCCGAAAAGCTGGGTAAAGGTTCATGCAAAGAGCCTTTCTCTCCCTGCTTCTACAGCTTGATGCTTACCCCACCATACCATGTGGCTCCATACACGGGCGCATACATGAAGGCTGCATCGTCAAGATGCTTCTCATCCTGAATGTAGCTGAAAATGTTCTTGCCGCCGGCATATAGGGTGAAATTACCCAATCGCTTGGCCACGCGCAGATTCCATGTGGTGAAGGTTTCGGTTTGCTTGATCTTTGAATTTTGGGCGATTGCCAAGTCGTTTTCGCCATCAAACGTATAATCAATGTACATCTTGCCCTGCAGTGAACCGATGAGTGAGAAGGTCCAGGTGCCAGGCGTGTACTCTGCCACAAAGTCACCTGTCATGGCTGGGAAGCGCGAAACGTTCTTGCTGTCCTTGGCATACTGCTCATATTGTTGTACCAGTTTTGGCGCTTTCGCCTTCACCAATTCCAGACGGTCGGTCCAGTCTGCGCGCTCATGCTTGTACTGTCCCTGGTTGAAGGTCCAGTTCACGCCCAGTTTGATGTCGCGTATGGGATTGTATTTCACGCTCAGTTCAACTCCCTGAACATACGCATCGTCCACGTTTTCCCACTGATATGTATAACCCAAGCGGCGTACTTGTTCGTCGGCATCAGAAAATTCAATCTTATTTTTCAAGTTGGTACGGAAGAGATTGGCACTCAGTTGGTAGTTCTTGCCATAATAATCTGCCGACAGATTGAAGCTCATCGACTTTTCTGCCTTCAGGTTAGACGATTTCCACACACGCGGTGAACCGGAGCAAAGGTGCAAATCTTCACTGAATCCGTAAGGTGCTCTAAAGCCTGTGCCAAGGTTCGCACGCAATACCAACGATGGGTTCACTTCGTATTTTATGGCCAAACGGGGATTGACGCTCGTCTCATTGAAATGCGTGTCAGGGAACGCACTGTCAAAAACCTTCTTGCTCGACTCGTATTCCTCACCCGAACGATGCGTATCGAGGCGCACTCCCGGCACTACGGACAGGTTGTCCAGGATGTTCCACTCGTCCTGTGCGAAGAAGCCAAACTCGGTTGCGTGCTTCTTGCCCAGCGATGTATAGGCTTCTCCCAGGTATTGAGAAGTTTCATCGGCAATGCAGTACATGCCCGTTTCACGCAGTTTGGTCAAATAGGCCTGTGCGCCAACCAGTAAGTTGTGGTCGCCCAGCCGACTTCCGAAGGTCAGTGAGGTGGTAAACGTGTTCTCCTTGGCCATGTAAGGACGCATCGACTGCACGTCAGGTGTCTTTCCGTCATGCGTGGCCATGTAGTCGCTTAAGAAGCTGTCGTTGGTGGCCTTGCGCTGATGATGGCATAAGGCAAGTGCTTGTCCGTGGTTTTGCTCTTCACGTCTCCGAAGAGCATGGCGTCTGTTTTTTGGGCATAAGACACCACCATACCGCATAATGCGATTAAAATAAATAGTAGTTTTCTCATCATTTATAATCATTATTTTTGGCGAGGTGAAAAGGTAGAAACAATAAAGCCCCCACCCAATACCTAAAAATAGGTAAATATGGTCTGCCGACTGACTGGAAACAGCGAAGATTGATCCATGCGAATTTTCTTGACACGATACCCTTCTCTCCTTGGCGAATTTGTAAACAACCTGGATGTTGAGCGCAAATAAGCCAAGCATGAGCGACTTTTACATCTCGTTAATACACAACACATTACGGGTTTTCACCAACTATTAACTCCCGAAAATCATGCGTTTTCTGACAAAAGCATTGCTTTTAAAGGGCAATCTGCATGCTCTTACGCAATAAGTGCATGTAAATTGACCATCAAAAGCATAGTTATAGGGCAGCAAACTCGTTGTTTTAAGTCCGAAAATCCATTTTTCTTGCCAAATTATCTCCATCTTGCATCCTCGTTGCCTATTGATTTTTTCCAGATGAGCAGTTTTGAAGTGCCGTTTTAAGGGTCTAAAACGAGCAAAAATTCTAACAATTTATGCCATTCCTCTTCCCTTCTTGTTCTGGCGTGATGCATGGCTGAAAAGTACATCTTGATAATTAAACAAACAACATTTTGCGTTATCTGGTTTTTCAACTAACTTTGCATGGCATGAAACAAAGACGTCGACACTTCCCCCGTTTGAAGCTCATTACCCTGGTCATCCTGCTATCTGCCATCATCGCATGGGTGGCATGGAGCTTTTGGCCTTCATCTGCACGACAGATGAAGCGCTCGGTGGCCATTGTCGCATGCCAGTCGTGGTACGAAATGGTGTGCAAAGGAAAGACGATACTCTATTTTGCCGACATCGCTGCCGACACCGCCTTGGTGCGTCCCTCCTTGCAACAAGATTCATGCGTACGCACCACTTATTCGACAGGCGTGTGGGTGAACAGATATGCTTTCATGCCTTCATGCCGAGGAAGAATGCTCACTGTCATGACAAAGCCAGACGAAATCAATCGGCAAGATGCATGGAAGCTGATTGAGAAGGAGAAAGAAAGAAATCAGAAAAGAATACGTCAGCTGCGTGATCAGTTGAAAGAACTGAATTACTACCTGCGCATTAACAATGTTCATGACGAGGGATATAACACGGTGGCGGCATACGCTTACGAAAAAGAAGATGAAAAAGCTCATTGCATGAGGCTGGCATGGCTGTTTGATACGGTGCGGCAAACCGACCGTCCGCAGCTGATACGCAAGGCGGTTTATACCGCTTACTACCGTCTTCCGAATGGTAAATGCCAGCAAGTACGCATGCGTGAGGTTGGCTCTTCCAAGCAATGCCAGACGGTTTTGCTGCAAACGGTTGGACGAAAGACGCCCACGGGCGTGGCTCCGTTGTCCATCTTCTTTGTAAATGGCAAGTCGCACGGTGCAGCACTCGCTGTGGGCTACGGCGGACTTGGCGTGAAGGAGCTGGCCACCACCCATGCTTCGTGCAGCATCATCCCAACAACACTTCATGACAACCGGCACGATTTGCCGGCGGTGTTGGGCGGTGATGGGTCGCCTGTATTCAGCACACGCGGTTATTTCATCGGCATCACCCGAGGGCATGAGGTCATCACACGGAGCCAACTGCGCGGTCTGTTGAGAAAGGAGAAGCAACCATGAAACGCCAGCTACTTGTTTTGAAATGGGCTCATGTCATGGTAGCGACATTAACGCTGTTCCTTTTCAGCTGTAACATTCAGCCAGACGAACAAGAGTTGGTGCGCCATGGAGATTACACCTACAGGGGTTCGGTGGCGAATGGTGTATACGAAGGCTACGGTGAAATGCGGTACAAGGATAGTATCGTGTACGCAGGTCAGTGGAAAGCGGGTAGGCGAGAGGGAATGGGTGTGAGTTACGACGCACATGGACGGCGCATCGTGGGCGAATGGAAGGCAGACACGTTGATGCATGGAACACGTACCGACGCTGACGGAACCTACCATGGGCAGCTGAATCAAGAAGGTTTGGCTGAGGGTGCAGGCACTTACCAATCGCACGACGGCACTTATTATCATGGCTATTGGCGGGATAATCAGCGCTGGGGGTTCGGCTTTTCGTCGTCTTCCAAGAAGCTACGTTTGGGCGAATGGAAAGCCGACAGGTACTTGGGTGAACGACTGGTGTATACCGACCAGCGCATTTATGGTATCGATATCTCTCGACATCAGCACGATATTGGCAAGAAACACTACCTCATTCATTGGAACAAACTGCGCATTACGCACCTCGGTACCATCAGTAAGAAACGCATACGAGGCACCGTGAGCTATCCCATTTCGTTTTGTTACATCAAGTCAACCGAAGGAACGACCATCCGGAACAGGTACTTCATGAGCGACTATCGGGCGGCAAAGCGACACGGCATCCATTGCGGAGCTTATCATTTCTTCTCCACCCGGACCAGTGGTAAGGCGCAAGCAGCCTATTTCATACGGCACACTCGCTTTGAAAAAGGCGATTTTCCACCCGTTCTCGACGTTGAACCCTTCCCCAGTCAAATCAAAAGGATGGGTGGTACCAAGGCCTTGTTCACCGAGGTGAGAGCGTGGCTCCAGGCCGTAGAGAGGCGCGTGGGCGTGAAACCGATATTATACATCAGTCAAACGTTTGTGAACAAGTATTTGCCCGAGGCACCCGACCTCATGGAAAACTACAACGTATGGATAGCTCGTTATGGCGAATACAAGCCAGATGTACACCTGGTGATATGGCAATTGAGCCCTGACGGGCGAGTGAGTGGAATCAAAGGAGATGTAGACATCAATGTTTTCAATGGTTACCAAGACCATTACGAAGACTTCTTGCAGAACGAACGAATTAGGTAAACTTCGCCTTGTCCACGTCCATTCGGGCTTAAAAAACTAATAAGGGGTGAACAGCATGCTTGCCATTCACCCCTTATTTCAGCGTCCCAAATCGTTGGGACTATCAATAGTCAATGCTTGATGCGCACGATTAATGTGTGATTTTTACTCTGCATCAAACGTATCGTTAAACTCGTTGGACTCGTTGTTGTAAGCACGATCAGAGCCTCCGTTGCGATGTTCAAAGCGACGAGGTTGACGATCACCATTCTCATAATGACGATGTCCCTCACGATTGTCATCACGACGTGGGCGACGCTCACCACCATTCTCGCGGCGAGGACGACGTTCGCGCTCTACATAGCCTTCGGGTTTTTCTAACAACACACGGCGAGAGAGCTTGTATTTGCCAGTCTTTGGATCGATTTCCAACAACTTCACCCTGATCTTGTCACCCTCATGAATGCCGGCATCCTCTACCGTTTCAAGGCGTTTCCAATCTATTTCAGAGATATGCAATAAGCCATCTTTGCCCGGAAGTATCTCTACAAAGCAGCCGTATGGCATGATAGAGCGTACCGTTCCTTCGTATATCTCGCCTACTTCAGGGATGGCAACGATGGATTTGATTTTGTTAATGGCCGCATCAATTGACTCTTTGTTGGGCGCACTCACTTGTATTTTACCCACATTGTCAACCTCATCAATCGTAATGGTAGCTCCTGTATCTTCCTGCATCTGCTGGATAATCTTTCCACCAGGCCCGATAACGGCTCCAATAAACTCTTTCGGTATCTCAAACGCTTCGATGCGTGGCACCTGAGGCTTCATCTCTGGACGAGGTTCTGCTATCGTTTCGAGCATTTTGTCCAAGATATGTTCGCGCCCTGCCTTTGCTTGCAACAACGCTTTCTCCAAGATTTCAAAGCTCAAGCCATCGCACTTGATGTCCATCTGCGTAGCGGTCAATCCGTCGCGCGTACCTGTTGTCTTGAAATCCATGTCGCCCAAATGATCCTCATCACCAAGGATATCGCTCAAAACGGCATATTTATCTTCGCCTGGGTTCTTGATCAAGCCCATGGCAATGCCGCTAACAGGCTTCTTCATAGGTACACCTGCATCCATCAAAGCCAGCGTACCGGCACAAACAGTGGCCATGGAAGACGAGCCGTTGCTTTCCAATATCTGGCTCACCAAGCGCACTGTGTAGGGGAAGTCATCAGGTAATTGACCCTTTAAGCCTCGCCATGCCAAGTGTCCATGCCCTATTTCGCGGCGACCAACGCCACGTTGAGCCTTGGCTTCACCTGTAGAGAATGGGGGGAAGTTGTAATGCAACAGGAAACGTTGATAGCTCTTGTCCAAGACATCGTCTACCATTTTCTCGTCAAGTTTGGTTCCTAACGTACAAGTTGACAACGACTGCGTCTCACCACGCGTAAAGATTGCACTTCCGTGAGGCATTGGCAGCGGGCTAACCTCGCACCAGATAGGACGAATCTCATCGGTCTTACGACCGTCCAAACGCTTACCTTCATCCAAAACACAACGACGCATGGCATTCTTCAACACGTCATCATAGTAGCGTGTAGCCTCGGCATGCTTCTCCTCCAGTTCCTCTTCGGTCAGATCGGCAGCGTGAGCAGCATCGTATTCTTCCAAGAAATCAGTGAGTACTTTGTCGAAAGCGTCGTGACGTTCTTGCTTAGGAAGAGCCTGTTTGGTGATGTCATACACGGGCTGGTACAGCTCGTTGTTCATCTTTTCACGCAAGTCTTCATCGTTCACCTCGTGATCATACTCGCGCTTCACATCCTTACCCAGCTCCTTGTTCAACTCATCTTGAACGGTACACATAGGCTTGATGGCCTCGTGTGCAGCCTTCAAAGCGTTAATCAGGTCGAGCTCAGACACTTCTTTCATTTCGCCTTCCACCATCATGATGTTGTCCTTGGTGGCACCTACCATCAAGTCCATGTCGGCTTGTTTCATCTGTTCGGTGGTTGGGTTGATGACATACTCGCCATTGATGCGTGCCACACGAACCTCACTGATATAGAAATCGAAAGGAATATCTGAACATGCCATGGCTGCTGATGCTGCCAACCCAGCTAAAGCATCGGGCTGATCTACGCCATCGGCAGAAAGAAGCATGATTTGCACATATACTTCGGCGTGATAATTGGACGGGAAAAGTGGACGAAGGGCACGATCCACCAATCGAGAAGTTAAGATTTCATTATCACTAGGCTTGCCTTCGCGCTTGGTGAATCCACCTGGAAAACGGCCTGCGGCACTGTACTGCTCGCGATAATCAACTTGCAAAGGCATAAAATCTGTTCCGGGAACTGCATCCTTTGCTGCACAAACAGTTGCGAGGAGCACCGTGTTACCCAAGCGAACTACCGCTGAGCCATCGGCCTGTTTTGCAACTTTCCCGGTTTCAATGCTGATGGTTCTGCCATCAGGCAATTGAACTGTTTTCGTAATTACGTTCATCTAAAAAAAATAAATAATACTTATTGTCTTGTCTATCATCTAATATTTCATCCAATTTGGAATTTTCATTCAGGCTACTTTTCTGCTCATTCGAGATGTCCTACCGACATCTCCCTGTATCGTTTAGGTCATTCACCTTCCCATCCCAAAACCCCGCAAAGGTATGAAAATAAATAGAAAGGAACGAAAAAATACGCCTTTATTTCTGTTTTTGCATCATTTTCGTTGTTGGGTTTAACTTGAAAGTGCTATCATTACGACAAAACCAAATGTAATAACCAAAAACAACATTTTTCATGAGAAAAGGATTCTTAGCCAAAGAACGGTTAGTCGGTTTTCAAACTCATTGACTTTGGTCGTCAAACTCAATGGGTTTGGCAGCCAATGTCAATGGGTTTGGCGTCCAAAGTCAATGCAATTGCAAGGCGTTAGATGACAACAAGTTACGACTATACGTCAAGCTATGAGTCCATGCGCAACCCTCCATCTCATCCATGCGCATCCTCCATCGCAAAAAGAAGGCTGGTTTGTCCATTCAAACCAGCCTTCTTTTGTATGACACATCCGTCAACTATCGGTCGTAGAGGCCTTTGATGTCCTCCAAAGTGATGTTCCCAATGAGGTGGATGAGTGACAGCTCGTCTTTCTCTTCATTAAGAAGAACAAACTCATTGTTGCCCTTTCCAACCACTTTCTGGTAGATGGTGGTACGCTCGTCGTCGTCTTTCACCCGCATAATCACTTCATAGCGGTTGTTGTCATAGTATGCCTGCGCTTGCTTCTTGATAGAAGGAATCAGCGATGGGCGTTCGCATTGCAGGATTTGCAGGCGCGTCAGCCGGGAGGCCAGCTTGGCCAAATCCTTGTCACCCACGTCGAGTTTGGGCATCAGCTTAAACATCGCGGGCGAGATGTACACGGTAGACACGCCCTTGGTGTTCTCAAACTGCTTGAACAAACGGTCCTGCGCCGACAGCGACACACAGCCCCATACAAGGCAAATGGCCAGGGACAATGTTCTCAGCCATGCGGTCAAATTACTCTTGTGTAACATTTTCTACTTTATTTAAACCTTTGTTAATCGACTTGGAAAACATCATCAAGGCCTTCTGTGTTTCGGCATACGCATCCCTCGGGTCGTCGAATGTATCTTGCTGCACGGCATATTGCTCTTGCTTTTGCTGCCTGTCGACCAGAAGACCGATGGCAAACAGCAACAACAAGGAGGCCGCAATGCCGGCTATCCACCGCAGACCGATGGTGCGGGTACGCCGATTGGCCGTCTTCTCCACGCGGTTCCAACTGTCAATCTGCCGCGACAACCGCTGCTCCAGACCGTCAATGGCCGGCATATTCGCACCATACAACTGCCGGAACAGCTGTTGGTCGGTCGCCCACTGAGTCGGAACGTCATCCTGAAGGAAATAGTCTTTCAGCACTTGTTCCTCGCGCTCGCTGGTCTGCCCGTCATAGTAGCGGTCAAGAAGTTGCCTGATTTTATCTGTATCCATTGTCTTTCATCTGTTTTAGTTGTTCTCTCATCTGCTTGCGGGCACGGCTCAGTAGTACCCTGATGTTTACCGCCGTGAGGCCCGTTTGCCGCTCTATGTCCCGATACGCCATCTCGCCAATGTCCCTCATCATCACGATTTGCCGTTGCTGCTCGGGCAGACGACTGATGAGCTGCCACGCCATCTGCCGGTCTTCTGCCTGTTCCATCGCCCTGCCGGCATCGTCATCGTGGGGTATCTGCAACTCCTCTGGGGTATGATTCGTGGTCTGTGGGCGCCGCTTTCGCAACTGGTCATAGAACAGGTTCTTCACCGTGGTGACGCAGAAAGCCTCGGCCGAGTCGGTAATTTGCAGTCCATCGCGCTTGATCCACAGCTTTAGGAAAGCCTCCTGCACCAGGTCTTCGGCCGCCTGCGCATTGCCCGTGAGCCGCCATGCCATGCGGTACATTTGTGCATGACATGGCAAGAAACACTGTTTAAATTGTGAGGCATCCATACAGCTGGTAAGGTTGAGTGGGTTGGGGAGCTGATTATTTCTTCTTTTCCTCCGCAATAATCTTCTGTATCTCTGAATCCTTGATGTTACCCATGATTTGGATTAATGCGGCATCGTCATCACCCGAATCAACGATGACGAGCTCTTTAATCCCAGTTCTGCTCCTCTTCACCATGATTACGGTTTGCTCATCTGCTTCCTTAGCCGTCATCAACTCCTCATAACCTACTGTTTTCAGACGCGCAACATCCTTGAAGAACTGTTGTTTAATAGCTTTTGAGCAATCCTCCATGTCCAGGACTTTGATACTGTTGATATGCTTGATGTATTTCGTATAGTCGTCGTCATCGTTGGTCATTATTGTCTTGGCAAGAGACATCATCAGTTTCGGCACATGAACATATTCCGCCTTGGGCGAATGTTTGTACTTCCTCATCAAACGGTCTACCGACATTTGGGCTTGAACAGTCATGGTCATGAATGCCAATGCTGCCATCATCATCACTTTTTTCATACGTATTTAATTTTGAATGAATTATGTTGTGCTACTTCAAAAACACGCTATCATGGTGGTGTTCTATTTCGTCAGACGTAGAAAATGCAGATTGTGTTACAAATATCAAACACTTTTTTTAGGATGATGTATCATTTTTTGGAGGCAAGTGACAGTCAAATAACGCTCGACGAGCCATGAAAAAACAAGAAAAACTGTCTTCCTCGTTCAGGCAATTCGCTGAGCAAGGAAAACAGTTTGTGTGAAGATAGGGTGCAAGGCGAAATGAAACATGGTAGGCAATCCGCTTCACGTTTCATCCTGCCCATGTGACTTATCACCGCTATCATATAAGCAGTGCTTTACTGGGCGTTGATTTCTTTGAGCAAACGGTCAGCATGTCCCCAGCGATCCATCATCAACAGCACATAACGGATGTCCACTCCAATGCAGCGAGCCAGGCGAGAATCGAAATTGATGTCACTCGAAAGACTGTCCCAGTTGCCGTCGAAAGCCAGTCCGATGAGCCGTCCTTGGCCGTCGAACATTGGACTTCCGCTGTTGCCACCCGTGATGTCGTTGTTGGTGAGGAAGCAAAGTTGCATCTTACCCGTCAGCTTGTCCTGGTATGGACCGAAATCCTTGGCACTGAGAATCTCTTTCATCACGGGTTCTGCCTGGTACTCGTACACCTTATCAGCTTGGTTCATTTTCTCCACCATGCTTTCTGCCGTGGTGTAATAGCCCGAAGGTTTACCGCCCAACAGGAAGCCTCCTACCTGTCCATAACTCAACCGCATGGTGAAGTTGGCATCCGAATAGTGGGGCATGTCTTCCTCCATGCGCAGCTTAGCGGCACAGAGATATTTCTCTTGGAGCTTGATACTGTCCTCGAATGCCGACAAATCGGCTGTAAATTCACCCATGGTCTCCAGCAAATCAAGACTATATACGACGCCTGGGTCACGCTGGTAGCTTTTCTTGTTGGCGTAGATTCGCTTGCCACTCTTCATCAGGAACGACTTTTTGTACAGCTCATTGACATAGCGGGTGTAGTCGCCGCCGAACTTGTTGGTGATGGTTTGGTAGAATTTAGGTAGATATTTGGCCGCCACCTTGTCTTTATAGTTCTTGAGCAGCGCAGCCATCACCTCCTTATCCAATGCCTCATCCCACTCGTCGCTGTTGTCCTTGAAGAGGATATACTGCTTCTTCGGGTTGTTTTTGGGGCCGAGTATTTCCTTATTGTTCAACTGCATGGCACGGGTAGTGAACTCGTTGGTGCGGCCAAATGTCTCACGGAAGAACATAAAAGCCTTCATGACATCGAGGCGTTGGTTGTAAAGTCGGGCCATGGTATCAAAGTCGAGCTTGCCTTTCAGGTACCCCGTTTGCTGTTGCCATTGGCGTATTTTCTGCTCGTATTGCTGCTTTTGCTGGATAATGCCGATGGAGTCGATACATTTGTTCATGCCGATGGAGTTCTTCCAGTAATTGGAACTCTGCGCAAACTTCGAATCATACTTGATACGTACGCCGTCGTCTGCCCGCATGTGTCGGGTCATAATGGCTTGTTTCACGCCGCGCACTTGCGCACGGGGAGCATTGAGTGCATCCCTACGCTCACGAATACCATACGACGAGAGGTAGCGGCTGGTCGACCCAGGATAACCAATCGTCATAGAATAGTCCCCATCCTTGTAGCCTTGCAGACTTACCTGTGCCCATTTCTTAGGATGATATGGCACGTTATCCTTTGAATATTCGGCTGGTCCGTTGGTCTTCTTGTCGGCATAAATGCGGAACACGGAGAAGTCGCAGGTTTGCCGTGGCCACATCCAGTTATCGGTTTCGCCACCGAATTTGCCCATCGACTTGGGCACAGCGAACACCAGTCGCAGGTCGTTGAACTGCCGATAGGTAGTGGCATAGTAAGTGTTGCCCTCGTAAAAAGCGTCAATCCCTATGTGCAGTGTCTTGTCAATGCGCTTGATGGAGTCGCTCATGGCGTTCTGTAGCGAGTCGAGTATCGCGTCTTGTCGCTCGGTAGTGAAATTGTCAAAGTCTAACTTTCTCAGCTTGTCGGTAATGTCTTTCTGCTCAACCATGAAGCTCACGAACATGTCTTTGTTAGGCAGCTCCTCCTCATAGCTCTTGGCATAAAAGCCATTTTTCATGTAATCGTGCTCCACAGTGGAGTGACTGCGGATGCCTTCAAAGCCACAATGGTGGTTGGTGAATACCAATCCGTCTGGCGAGACCACCACGCCGGTACAATAACCGGAGAAGTTGACCACCGCATTCTTCATGGCCTGATCGCCATAGTACAAGTCGTTGTAAGGAACCTGAAAGCCCTGTGCCTGCATCTGCTCATACACAGCTTGCGGCAAGTTGTACAAGGTCCACATGCCTTCGTCGGCACTTGCTACGCTGGCAGCAAGCAGTCCGGCAATAAGTAATGTTGATTTTTTCATATTATTGTGATTGATTTATTTTCTAAAATATTTGCCTACGATGGGCAATTGGCGCAATGGGAAGTCGAACTTGATGATGTAAGCCACAAACAACGCGATGAGCAGTGTGTTGACAGCCAGCGCACCCACTGTGGTAAGTACATCATTAAAGGCTGTCATAACAAAGAAACAAGCCGCTGCCAACGCCACATAGGTGAGGATGCTGCGCATAGGATAGCGGATGGGATACATCTTCTGTCCGACAACATACGACAGAATCATGGCCACGCCGTAGCCCGCAAAGCCAGCCCACGAACAGGCTATGTAGCCATAACGGGGCACAAAGATGACATTGATGGCAATGAGTACCGCACAACCAATGCCCGAGAAATACGCTCCCCAGATGGTCTTATCGATGAGTTTGTACCAGAATGAGAGGTTGAAATAAACGCCCATCATGATTTCGGCGGCCATAACAATGGGCACCACGCGCAGCCCTTCCCAGTAATCCTTGCCGATGAGATAGCGCAAGATGTCCAGATAGCCCACCACAACAAGGAAGGCCAGCAGGGTGAAAATGATGAAATATTTCATGGCTTTGGCATAGGTTTCTCGGTTGTCGCGTTCCTCTGCTTTGCCAAAGACAAAGGGTTCGTAGGCAAAGCGAAAGGCTTGTGTAATCATGGCCATGATCATGGCTATCTTACTGGCAGCTCCATAGATGCCAAGCTGGGCCAAACTGTCGGCTCCTTGATAGATATGTGGAAACAATATCTTATCGGCTGTTTGGTTCAGGATGCCCGCCAACCCCAGCACAAGGATGGGCCAACTGTACGAAAGCATGCGCCTCATCAGTTTTTTGTCGAAAACATAGCTCACGCAGGTCAACTCTTTCCACAACAAAGGAATGGTAAGCGCCGAGCAAACCAGGTTGATGTAGAACGCATAGCCCACGCCAACAGACGGACTGTAGACCATTCCCACCACCTCTGGATGACGCTCGTAGAGTGCTGGCAACAAGAGATAGTACACTAAGTTCAAGGCTATGCTCAACACGATGGCGAACAATTTGAGAGATGCAAACTTGATAGGACGGTTCTTAAAACGCAGGTAATCGAACGGAATGCACAGGAACGAGTCAATGGCCACCGTGAGTGCCATAACCCATATATACGATTGATGGTCGGCATAGCCCATGAACGAGGCGATGGGTGACAAGAACATCAGCACCAACAGGAAGAAACTCAGCGCACCAGAGCCAACGGCAATCAGCGTTGTGGAATAGACCTTGCGCGGGTCCTCGCCCGACTTGTTGGAAAAACGGAAAAAGGTGGTCTCCAATCCGAATGTCAATATCACGAGTATCAATGCCGTTACGGCATACATGTTGGTCATGATGCCATACTCGCCGCTGGCCGATGCCAGCTTGATGGTGTACAGGGGAGTGAGCAGGTAGTTGAGAAAACGACCGACAATGCTGCTCAGTCCATAAATGGCAGTATCCTTGACCAAAGACTTTAGATTCGACATAGTTTATGAGTTTACAAGTAGACGAGTTGACAAGTTCACAAGTTGATAGTCCTACAACATCATACAGCTAACCACTCCCCTCCCTTTCGGGGAGGGGCTGGGGGAGAGGCTTCTATCCAAAAAACATGTATGCGATAGCTATCGCCGCCACAACACCCGCCAGATCGGCCAGCAATCCGCACGCCACGGCATGACGTGTGTAGCGAATGTTGACACTGCCGAAGTAGACAGCCAATATATAAAAGGTGGTGTCGGTGGAGCCTTGGAAGATGCAACTCAAGCGACCAACGAACGAATCGGCACCGTATGTGGTCATCGCGTCGACCATCATGCCACGCGCACCACTGCCCGAGAGTGGCTTCATGAGGGCCGTTGGCAAGGCTCCCACAAACTGATTGTCGCCTCCTACCGCCGACACGCACCATCCAATGCCGTCGACCAACATGTCCATAGCACCCGATGCACGGAACACACCGATGCCCACGAGGATGGCTACTAAATAAGGTATGATACGCACAGCCGTGGTAAACCCGTCTTTCGCCCCTTCGATAAAGGCATCGTAGACATTCACTTTCTTGCGTAAGCCAGCGAAGATGAACAGCACAATGATGGTCATGAGCAAGATGTTGGCCACACTGGTACTCACCACGTTCATCGTGTCCTTGCTCATCTGCCCGAATCCCCAGATGACGAGCGACACGATGGCCGCCATTCCGCCAAGGGTGAGCACCATCACCTTGTTGAGCAGATTGATCTTCTGATAGATAGATGTGATGATAAGACCGGCAATGGTAGAGAAAAAAGTAGCCAGCAGAATGGGGATGAAGATATCGGTGGGCTGCGCAGCTCCCAGTTGTGAGCGGTACACCATGATACTCACGGGTATCAATGTCAGTCCCGAGGTGTTGAGAACCAGGAACATAATCATCGGATTGGTGGCCGTGTCCTTCCTCGTGTTCAGCTCCTGTAGCTGTTCCATCGCCTTCAATCCCAACGGCGTGGCGGCATTGTCAAGCCCCAACATGTTGGCCGCCATGTTCATAAAGATAGAACCTGTGACGGGATGTCCCTTCGGTATGTCGGGAAACACCTTAGAGAATACGGGTGAAAGCATACGAGCCAAGACGTTGATGACGCCTCCCCGCTCGCCTATCTTCATGATACCGAGCCACAAGGAAAGCACGCCCGTCAGTCCCAACGATATCTCGAAAGCCGTCTTGGACGAGTCAAACGTAGAATTCATCATGGCCGGAAACACCTCCATGTCACCCATGAAAACCATTCTTGCCAAAGCGATAACAAAGGCAAGGATGAAAAATGAAACCCAAATATAGTTCAATACCATTTGGTGCAAAATTATATAAAAATGGCGGTTCACCCAAGTAAAAGGATATTTTTTACCAGCAATGCACGATGTACGGGGGTAAATCAAGGTCCTTTCTCGATTTTCATCAAAACAGACCTCTAATTCAAATATTTTGTCTAAATTTGTATTTGGATAGTGTCCAACAAGATAAGAATGACTAACTATGATGCATTTTTTGGAAAAATTCAAGTTCTGCCCAGTGTGTGGGAGCCAACACTTCGTGGAAAATAACGAGAAAAGCAAACGATGTGAGAACTGTGACTTTGTGTATTTCATGAACCCAAGCGCCGCCAACGTGGCCTTCATCCTCAACGAACGTGGGGAATTGTTGGTTGAGAAGCGGCGCAACGAGCCCGGCAAAGGAACGCTGGACCTTCCCGGTGGATTCACCGATGCAAACGAAACGGGCGAAGAAGCCATCATCAGGGAGGTGAAAGAGGAAACGAATTTGCAGGTAAACCGTGCGGAATATGTGTTCAGTTTGCCCAACAAGTACCGCTACAGCGGACTGGATATCCCTACACTTGACATGTTTTTCCGTTGCGAAGTGAGCGACACATCCTGTCTGAAAGCTGGTGACGATGCCGATGCAGCCTTGTGGTTGCCGCTAAATGAGATCCGCACCGAGCAGTTCGGACTGCGTTCTATCCGCCAAGGTTTGCGCATTTTCCTGGAAAGAGCCAGCGAAATGGGTTGGACAAACGTAGGCAATAAACCAAACAAATGAACAAAAATCAATAAAAATATATCATCATGAAACTGGCAGAAGCATTAAGTTTGAGAAAAGATTTGCAGAAAAAGATTGATCAATTGAGCAGTCGACTGACGCAAAACGTGAAAATCCAGGAGGGCGACGAGCCTGCCGAACAGCCGGAAGAGCTGCTCAAAGTGCTGGACGAATGCTTGAAACAGCTCGAAGAACTGATTCTGAAAATCAACATCACCAACCTGAAGACAGAGCGCAATGGGCGCACCCTGACCGCCATGATGGCCGAACGGGACGTGCTGACCAAGCGCATTGGCATTCTCAGAGGGGCTTTTGAAGCTGCAACTCAGACACAAGACCGCTATTCGCGTACCGAGATTAAATACGTTTCAACAATCGATATCAAGGCACTGAACAAACAGATTGACCACTTCTCGCAGGAGTTGCGCAAGCTGGACATGCAAATTCAGGCCACCAATTTTGAGGTAGACTTGGTATAAAGTCGCACCAACAATAAACGCAACCTGCGGGTTGCGCAATGACATTTTATGGGCGTAGTCTCGTAATACAGGGCGAGTTGAAAAAGAAACGTATGATCGAATGCGCTGTTCGGAACCAACAGCATGATTCTATTTAGAATCAAGTCACGGTGCAGGTTCAGCACATCAGCATACGAATGCACGGCGCAAAGAGCATGTAGCACGACCGTCAACTGACTGTATTCTTTGAGATGAGGGTGGGATGTGGGATTTTTATACATGCGCAGGGCTTCTTATGCTCCGTTTGTTAACAAACCTTTCGTTTGTTAAATCAATTCATTTTCTTTGACAAAATAAAATCGAGAAATAGACAAAATGAGGAGATTTTTAAGGCATTTAAAGTCTTAAACTCAGCCTTTTGTACACTATTCACATGCAGTAAATGGGCAATCACCATGCTTTTGCCCTCCAATATGCATGACTTAACCACCCAATATGCATGCTTTAACCGTCCAATTAGCATCATATTGAAGGGCTTTTTGCCCCAAACACGTTGCTATTCGATTTCAACTTAGACTTAAAAACGGCATAAAATACTGACAATAAATCAGATAACAAAACTCTCTCATAATGAGCCTATTTACAACACTCGAACGTGTTGGTTGAAAAAATGCCCGGCATTTGTGTTAAAAAACACGTTGCGAGAGCAGATGTTTCACGGAAGAACGTTGCGTTTGATTTAAAAACTAAAAGCTCCTTTGCGGATTCGTCATCGCATAAAAATCTTTGATAAGCGTGCGTACCTTTCCATTTTATTTGTATCTTCGCCACATCGTTCATTGAGAAAGTGGCTTGCGCTTCAACTTTGGGACAAAGCTATTCTTCTATCATCAAAACCAACAAAAGATGTTCAAAATTATTCAACAGTCAGATTATAAGGTAAACAAATGGAGCGGCGGCATCACCAGAGAGCTGTTCATCCTCCCTCGCGACAGTAGTCTTGCAGAGCGAAACTTCGACTTACGGATATCGTCAGCGGTGATTCACCTCACAGAAAGTACTTTTTCTGACTTTTCAAACTATCAACGTTTTTTGTTACCTGTTGAGGGAAACATCACCTTATATATAGATGGGCATGCGCACCAACTAAGTAATGACCTTCCTTTCGCGTTCGACGGGAGCAAAAGTGTTCGTTCGGTAAACAGCAGTGGGGCCATCGATTTCAATGTCATTTGCCGTAAAGACTACAAAACAAAGGTTGCTGTCGCCTGCAAAGGAGAAAGCGAAGAGAACGCCACGACTTTTATTTTTGCACTTGAGGACATCGATATCAATGGCAGGAAGGTGGAGAAATACAATTCTATTCTCACAACCGAGCCTTACAAGTTTACAGGAAAAGCAGTGGTCGTAGAAATTCCTTGAGCTATAATTACGGCTGATACAAGATAAAAATAATCTGATTGTATCAAGCAGAACATTCACCCAAAAGGAGGATTGTTTCGATGATTATTGATTTGTATCTTCGCCATGCCAAACGCTGGGTAGAAGAATCGATGGCGTATAGCGCATGGTGCACGACCATCTACTGACTGTATTTTAAGAGATGTGGATGGGAAGTGGGATAAAAAACAGCGGTTACCCGGTTGTTTTGAATTAAATGTTGTACCTTTGCAGGGCATAAATCTTCTATTGATAAAGCATCAAAAACGTTGATAGGTATGCTTTTTAAGCATGAAGATTGTTTCAGTGTCAGTAAATTTTATTTTTTATTAGCATGAATATTGAGAACCAAATAGCCAGTTCTGTCATTGCTTCAGTGAAAGAACTCTACGGACAAGATGTACCCATGTCGATGGTACAACTGCAAAAAACAAAGAGTAACTTTGAAGGAAACCTCACGTTAGTGGTGTTTCCTTTCCTGAAAATATCACGCCAGAAACCCGAAGAAACGGCGCAAGCCATCGGCGAGTTGCTGGTGCGAGATTGTTCGGCCGTAGACAGTTTCAACGTCGTGAAGGGGTTCTTGAACCTCAACATCGCCAAAGAGGCGTGGGTGGGATTGCTCAATGACATGCATGCGGATGAGAAATTCGGAGAAAAACCCGTCACAGACCAATCGCCTTTGGTGATGATTGAATATTCATCGCCTAACACCAACAAGCCACTTCACTTGGGTCATGTGCGCAACAACTTGTTGGGATGGTCGTTGGCGCAAATCATGGAGGCCAATGGCAACAAGGTGGTGAAGACCAACATCGTGAACGACCGAGGCATTCATATTTGCAAATCAATGCTGGCTTGGCTGAAATGGGGCAACGGAGAGACACCCGAATCGAGCGGAAAGAAAGGCGATCACCTCATCGGCGATTACTATGTGGCGTTTGACAAGCACTACAGAGCCGAGGTGGCAGAGCTGAAAAACAAGTTCATGACAGACGAAGGACTGGACGAAGAGGCCGCCGAGAACAAGGCGAAAGAAGAGGCTCCGCTGATGAAAGAGGCGCGCCAAATGCTCGTGAAGTGGGAACAGGGCGATGAAGAGGTGCGCGCTTTGTGGCAAAAAATGAACAATTGGGTTTACGCCGGCTTTGATGAAACGTACAAGACGTTAGGCGTGAGCTTTGACAAGATATATTATGAATCAGATACTTACCTCGAGGGAAAGGCTAAGGTAGAAGAAGGACTGGAGAAAGGTCTTTTCTTCCGAAAGGATGACAACAGCGTATGGGCAGACTTGACACAAGAGGGTTTGGACCAAAAGCTGTTGCTTCGTTCTGACGGCACCAGCGTGTACATGACGCAAGACATTGGCACGGCAGACATGCGGTTCAAGGATTTTCCCATCGACAAGATGATATATGTTGTTGGCAACGAGCAGAATTATCATTTTCAGGTACTTTCCATCTTGCTCGACCGCTTGGGATTCAAGTGGGGTAAGGAGTTGGTACACTTCTCATACGGCATGGTTGAATTGCCAAACGGTAAGATGAAGAGCCGCGAAGGCACGGTGGTGGATGCCGATGAGTTGATAGCAACCATGATAGACGATGCCCGCAAGACCAGTGACGAGCTGGGTAAGTTCAAGGATATGAGCGAGGAAGAAAAGCGTGAAATTGCCCGCATGGTTGGATTGGGCGCACTGAAATACTTCATTTTGAAGGTAGATGCGCGCAAAAACATGCTGTTCAATCCAGAAGAGTCTATCGACTTCAATGGCAACACGGGTCCGTTCATCCAATATACTTACGCCCGCATCCGCTCCATCATGCGCAAAGCGGCGGCAGAGGGCATGGCATTGCCCGCACAACTGCCCACCGATGCGCCACTGAACGACAAGGAAATTGCATTGATACAGAAGATGAACGACTTTGGTGCGGTGATAGAACAGGCTGCAACGGATTACAGTCCGAGCGGTATTGCCAACTATTGCTACGAGTTGACCAAAGACTTCAACCAGTTCTACCACGACTACAGCATTCTGAACGCCGACACGCAAGAGGAGAAACTCACTCGGTTGGTGCTTGCCAACAACGTGGCAAAGATTATCAAGAACGGCATGCTGCTGCTTGGTATAGAGGTTCCTGAGAGGATGTAGGCGTTTCGTGTAAAATGAAAGATAACTGTATAAATCCACCCGAGAACCGACATGACACCGTACTGCCTCTGCCATTAGCTGTTCAGGCTTCGGCATGGGCGGTCGATGCGGCGTGTTCAGGCAACCCTGGACCTATGGAATATCGGGGAATTGACTTGTCAACAGGAGCGGAAATCTTTCACTTTGGTCCCGTACATGGCACCAATAACGTAGGTGAGTTCTTGGCTATCGTGCATGCGTTGGCCTTGTTATGGAAACAGGGCGATACGCAAAAAACCATTTATTCGGATAGCTACAACGCCATTTTGTGGGTGAAGAAGAAGCAATGTAAAACAAAGTTGAAGCGAACACCACAAACAGAGCAACTCTATCAGATTATCTCGCGCGCCGAACAATGGCTGAAAACGCACGCTTATCGTAACCCTGTCGTGAAATGGGAGACAGCCGAATGGGGTGAAATTCCCGCTGATTTCGGCAGAAAGTAAATCCATTTACACCCTACTTTTTATCCCTTGCACCCATGAGGTTGTGCATTTTCCACGTCCACATGCGGCACATGACATAAAAAACCGTTGGCGAAAAGAATGATGGCATCATCCTTTTCGCCAACGGTTTTACATGAGTGGGGTGTCTTTATCACCCCACTTGTTTAATACACCTTCATTGAAATCATCAATGACAATTAGTACATATTATTTCTGAACATGGGAATATCACCGTATTTTCCCCAGAAACCTAATGACGTAATCTTGTTCTCGTTCTCAAATCTCCAGGAACATGTGCTAAAGTTCTCCATCGGTCCCCAGTACGAACCTATATAATTTACTCGTCTTTCTGGCTTATAAAGATGAGTAGCTTCGCCACCAAGACCTTGCTCGCCCATATAGATATAACAATAAGGTATACGATAGTAGGTGCGGTTCAAGAACTGGAAGTTATAGATTCTGCCACAAGCATCGCGTCCAAAGTTGTCTACAATGTCGTTTGGCTTTGACAAAGAGATATCTGTACCGTTAAAAGTAAGGAAATAAGCGTTGCAGAAATGGCAGTTCGACTCTCGTCCCCAGCGGTCACGATTACCCTCCGGAACAAACTGTTGCAGCAGGTTTTCATCTTCTCCAAGGAGTGCTATTTGATAAATTTCGTCTTCGCAGTAATCGAAAGCACCTTCAGCAACTCTTCTATTAAAGCCGGTAATCAGGAGCGAAGCGCCACTTGGCAGTACTTTCTTTTGGCGATGATTGTACAAGAACTGTGCATTGTTTTCTTCCAATTTACCCAAGTCAATCACGCCAGAAGGCGTTTCAGCACTACCAAATACAGAGCGAACGAGATAATAACCCTCCAAACTGATGTCATGATCGCTGATATTGGTAATCTGAAGAACATTACGGTTGCATTTTTTGCTCTTCTGTGTTGACCAGAATTGTGTAATCACCAAGCCTTTTTCACAAGGATGAACGTCTGGTGTCTTTTCCTCACTTATCTCAACGCGATATACCTTGTGGTTAACAGCTTTCTCGCCTTTCCCAATAGCTTTCTTGGTAAAAGGCCGCGCATTACCTGAGTAAGTTGCCTGTGTTCTCAAACTCACGGTTGTGGCCAGCTGTGCTTCTTTGTCAAGGATAGGCATGAACCATACCAACACTGGCATGCTCTCCTCATTTGCCCTCACCTGAAAGTTTCTCACATCAAACTTCGTGTCTTGCTGTGTTGTTGCCGCAGGTTCCCACGCAATCACATCATTCGTAGAAGCGGATAAGTCTAATGAGCCATTGGTAGACACAATGTCCGAGTTTACAACCACGGAAGTGGGGACAACAGCTTGCTGCGTCTTCAACGTCACGACAAACCAACTGCCAAGCGGTTTGAAATGAAGATTAACATCACCACTGCGACTAACAAGCATCGGTGAGGAATAGAAAGGCAGGTTGAACTGTTCTGACGTGATGTCTATCGTCTTTGAAGATTCTATCTTGAACTTACCATCGGACGTCATAGTGCTTGCCCATGCACCATTGTTCACACCTGCTTGCTTACCCATGACAGCTCCCATATACAAGTCACCCCGTCTCCGGTCGAAGCCTGCCGGTATTCTCAACTTGAAAGATATCATGTTGTCAGCCTCAACAAACACCTCTTCTTTGACAACCCGCTTTTTGTAGCCTTGCTTGTAGCACATGAATACAGGAATCCTATCACCTTTTTTCCAGTGATAATTCAACTTCTTTTGGCTATTGTAACGCACTGCTGTTCTCGTTTCAGGAGTCATATTGAACATAGCATCCACCTCATCGGTATCGAACGATGCCGTTCCAGAAATGACATTCGAAGCCTGATCGGCTTCGGCTCCTTGCATGTCGTTTAGCACATCATTCTCAGAGCAGCCAGTCAGAAAGCATAACAAGCTGATGGTTATCAAGGTAAAAATACCTTTTATTGCTTTAATCTTCATAGTAGTTTTGTTTTTTTAATCGTTTGTTATTCGTTGTTTTCATCTATTTCATCATTCCACAAAGATTCACCAGAAAAATCATTCTGATCAAAATCATAGGCTTTAGCACCGTCTGGCCCTCCAGGTAGATGACCTCCACCATTAGAGCCTGCTAACATCTCCTCTTCCATCATCAGATAAATAATATCCACCCTTGGACTTACATATTCTTTCTTCATACATAAATACTCCTCGTTTTAGTTGATTAGTTGATTAGTTGATTCTTATTATTTTATGATTCGTTATCTTATCTCTTTTTTTACGGTATAATTCCTCTGTATTTCTTGTGCTTGCAAAGGTAGACATCTTCGAAAATATGGCACATAACAAATTGTTTCAAAAGATTACAATTTTGTATCAATCTATATATACTGCAATATTTACAATATCAGAATGAAATACACCAAAATCATCCATTGTCCACATCTTTATATACGCGAGGGCAAAAGACAGGATTTCAGAACAAATCAACGGCATAAATAGTTAACAAATGTTACCCCCCCCATATATTTTGTAATATTTGTTAACACTTGAAGCACATATTAATTTATCGTGTATATTTGCATAAAATAGGCATCGCCTCAACAAAGCAAGTAAACTTTCTTTGTTTTCGGCTTGCACTATTTTTGCATAATAATCTTATTTTTACAAGCATCCTATGCAAGTGTACTATCTTAACAAGCACCTCATGTGCGAGCATTACCAAGGTAACTCCCCTGTAGGCTTCAGGGTTATAAGGGAAAAGAAAGGCGTGGTGGCACACACCGCTGCCTCGCGTACGGCCATGATCTTCATGCTGGAAGGTGCCTTGCATGTGGAAGGCAAACGGTTTCCCGGTTTCACCGTCCATGCCAACCAGATGTTTCCCATGCCAGCCGGTGTAGACAACTCCATTCGCTTTATGGAGGACAGCTTGGCATTGGTGCTTTACTTTATTGACAGCAAATTCAAGTTCTGTCATAACATCATCACGGATGAGATGATTAAAAATGCGCCCAAGCGTGCCGACTGGTTGTTTGCCTTGGACATGATTAAACCAGTGGTAGTGCTGGCTCGGCAGACGGCCGACTATGTCATAGACGGACTGCTCTGTTGTGACATCCAGCTGATCAAGCAGCGCGAGTTCACGGCCGTCATGCAGGCCTATTACTCCAAAGACGAGCTGGTGCCATTTTTGGTTCCGCTCTATGGGGTGGATTTGACGTTTCAGGACACCATCATTGCGATGTCGCGCACCTATCCTTCTATTGACGAAATGGCAGAAAAGGTGTGCATGAGCCGCCCCACATTCATACGCCACTTCAAACAATGCTTTGGCGAAACGCCCAAGGCTTGGGTGAGCAAGGTGAAAGGCGAGGCACTATTCAAAGCCCTACGCGACACCAATGACACGTTAGAGGAGATAGCCAATCAGTTCAAGTTCTCCTCCGTACAGCGTCTTTCCACATTCTGTAAAGAGACACTTGGCGGCACACCCAGCGAAATAAGAAACGGCGAAGTAAAGCCCGAGCATGCCTTATGACGCAGAGCTGTCAAACTTTCCATAACACACTGTCGCTGAATACCTTATAATCTCATTGACTTTGGTGTCCAAACTCATTGAGTTTGACGTCCAAAGTCAATGAGTTTAGCGTCCAAAGTCAATGCTATTGAAACGCATGTGTCATCCTCTTTGTTCAAACAGGTTGATTCTTGCCTATTCAACTCCCATTGTTGGCGCACGCAACAAAAAAAACATGTCGTTTCATTCCGTCAATGAGTGATTATTTTATATATTTGCAAGCACAGCCAAGTAGCACGAAGGCTTACAAGCAGAAATCTGCACATCGAGACCTCGGAGGATGAAGATTCCGTTGGCCGATAACCTCAACAGGGAATTGTGTGGACTGTTCTGGATATCAAAACGTGCAGTGCGACAAACTTTAAAAGAATCAAGTTAAGATGGTCATAGCATTCATTCCTGTGCTGGATGGCAGCAAGTCAATCCCCCAGAAGAACATCAAGCTCTTTTGCGGAAAGCCCCTTTTGTGTTGGAGCATCGAGGCTTTGGAGGCCTGCCGCGAGGTGGACAAGGTGATTGTGGCCACCGATTCGGACGAGATAGAACGGGTAGTGGCTTCCCGCTCATACAAAAAGACCGAGATTTATCGCCACTCTGTCGAGAATGCCAGCGACGCCATCTCTGTCGAGAGCGTGATGCTGGCGTACATCCATGCCGCCAATCTGGCACCCGAGGCTTGCTTCATGCTGGTGCAAGCCACGTCGCCCATGACGCAAACGAAGCATTTCAGTGAGGCCTTGGCACTATACAACACCGCCCGATACGACTCCATCCTCTCCTGTGTGCGCAATTACCAGTTCTTTTGGAACGCCGATGGCACCAGCATGAACTACGACTACACACACCGCCCGCATCGGCAAAACTTCGAAGGAACGCTCATGGAGAACGGCGCGCTCTATATAAATAAGGTGGAGAACATCCTATCATCGGGCAACAGGCTAAGTGGTCACATCGGAATCTATGAGATGCCAGCTTACACGGGCATGGCGATTGAAGAGCCAGACGATTGGTCATTCCTGGAACATCTCATGCGAAAGCATGTTTTGAACCGTGCGGCGGACAGTCTGAAGAAATCCGTAAAGCTCTTCTTGTGCGACGTTGACGGCACGCTGACCGATGGCGGCATGTATTATGCGGAAAGCGGTGACGAGCTGAAGAAGTTCAACACACGCGACGGCATGGGGCTACAACTCTTGCAGGCGCAAGGTGTCAAGGTGGGCATCATCACCTCTGAAAACACCAAGCTGGTAGAGAACAGGGCTAAAAAACTGAAGGTCGATTTTCTCGTTCAGGGCAAGCGACATGGTGGGAAACTTGAGGCGGCTCAGGAAATTTGCGACCAGATGGGCATCACGTTGTGCGACGTGGCTTACATCGGCGATGACGTCAACTGCCAACAACTGCTGAGTGCCGTTGGAATTTGCGCCTGTCCGGCCGATGCGATGCGCCCCATTCAAGAAATTCCGGGCATCATCATCATGCAAAAAGCCGGCGGCGAGGGGTGCGTACGTGAGTTTATTGACCAATATCTGCTGGGCAGTAGGTAAAATAAAGCCTTGCAAGCCCACACCAGTCAACAATTGGCACCAATTGTTTTGCTGGTTCTTTAATTTACAGTACCTTTGCCCATCAATAGCAAACCAGTTGATAAATAGATACATAACACTTGTGTTTGATGTATCATAAAAGTTGATAACGTTGGATTGGATTAACGCTCTTTTTACAATTCCGTCCCCAGTACAGGCAGTGGTGGTCATCTCTCTGATCATCGCTGTTGGCACGGCATTGAGCAAGATCAAGTTCATGGGAGTTTCTCTTGGTGTGTCGTTTGTTTTCTTCATCGGCATCATCGCCGGAAACCTGGGGCTTTCCGTCGATTCATCGGCTCTCAACTATGCCGAAACCTTTGGTTTGGTCTTGTTCGTATACACGCTTGGATTGTACGTGGGGCCCAACTTTTTCGGTGCTTTCCGCCACGAGGGGACCAGCTTTAACCTATGGGGGTTGGCCGTCATCGTCGTAGGAACGGTGATGGCAGTGGCACTGTGCCCGCTGACGGGCATCTCCCTTCCCACGATGGTGGGCTTGTTGTGCGGTGCCACCACCAACACACCGGCACTCGGTGCGGCTCAACAAGCATTGGAACACATGAACCTTCCAACCGGCGGAGTGGCCCTGGCCACTGCCGTAACCTATCCGCTGGGTGTCGTAGGCGTTATCCTGGGCATTCTGATCATGCGCAAGTTATTTGTCAAGCCGGCAGATTTGGTGCCAAAATCTCCTGTGGACGAAGACCACACGTTCGTGTGCCAGTTCCTCATTGTCAACCCAGCTATTGAAGGACGAACCATCGGTGAGCTGGCCATGAGCACTCCTTTAAGGTTCATTGTCTCACGCGTTTGGCGACAGGATGAAGTGTTGGTGCCGGGTGCCTCAACGCATCTGCACACGGGCGACAACCTCATGGTGGTGACCAACCGTGAAGATGTGTCTGGCCTGGAGATTCTTTTCGGCCAAAGAGTGGAACGTGATTGGAACAATGAGGAGATTGACTGGAATCATATCGACCGCAAGGTAGAGTCGCGTGTCATCGTATTAACCCGTACAGCCCTCAATGGTAAGCTACTGGGAAGAATCCACTTGCGCGACAGTTTTGGTGTCAATGTCAGCCGTGTCACCCGTGGTGACGTCAAATTGCTGGCCACCAAAGACCTCAGGTTGCAGTATGGTGACCGCCTGACGGTTGTGGGTGAGCCGAAAAGAGTAGACAGTGCCGAGCACTTCTTGGGCAATTCGGTCAAGACACTCAACGAACCGAACGTGGGAAGCATCTTCTTTGGCATGATCTTAGGACTGGCCTTGGGCGCCATCCCCATCAGTTTCCCTGGCATGGACTCGCCCATTCGACTGGGAATTGCCGGCGGTCCCATCATCATGGGCATCCTCGTAGGTGCGTTGGGACCACACATGCACTTCATTTCGTACACTACCCGCTCAGCCTCCCTCATGCTTCGCCGGTTGGGGTTGGCGATGTATCTGGCCTGTCTGGGGCTTGATGCGGGCAAAGATTTCTTCAGTACGGTGTTTCGTCCTGAAGGATTGCTGTGGGTAGGCATCGGTGCACTGCTCACCATCGTACCCGTTTTAATCGTGGGTTGCATTGCCTTGCGCACCAAAAAGCTTGACTACGGAACCATTTGCGGCATCCTTTGCGGAGCCATGGCCAACCCGATGGCACTGTCGTATGCCAACGACACCATCGAAGGGGATACACCCAGCATCAGCTATGCCACGGTTTACCCCATCGGAATGTTTATTCGGGTCATCATAGCCCAAGTATTAATCATGTTCTTTGTGTGACAAAAATAATGAAAACTCGTTTTAAGTATTTCTTTCTTACCTACGTTTTCTTTGTCCTAATCTTTATCATTCAGAAACCTCTGTTCATGCTTTACCACCTGCCTTTGTTCAAAGAGGCGACGTGGAAAGATTGGTTTTTGGTGCCTTACCATGGCTTGCCGCTGGATTTTTCGTTGGCTGGCTACCTCACGCTCATACCTGGATTGTTGTTGATTTGCACCATCTGGTCGCGCAAACGTTTGTGGAGAAGACTGGCAAAAGCCTATTTTGCCGTCATTGCCATCGTCCTGTCGGCTGTCTTTGTCATCGACCTGGGCCTCTATCGGTATTGGGGATTCCGATTAGACACCACGCCTTTGTTCTATTTCTGCTCCTCTCCGGGGGACGCATTGGCCAGTGCCAGCGCATGGGAACTTATCGGTGGCATCGTGGCTTTGCTGCTGATGACCGCCCTCCTCTATGCCCTGTTTTATTTGTTGCTGAGAGATGACGTGCTCGAAAAGAAGCTCTTGCCCCTCAACCGGCCCTTCTTTACCTTCCTTTTCGTGCTGCTTTGGGCGGCCTTGTTCATCCCTATCCGTGGCGGATTCAAGGTGTCGACCATGAATATAGGCAAAGTGTATTTCAGTGAGAACATGCGTTTGAACCATGCTGCGACCAATCCGCTGTTCAGTCTGCTGGCTTCATCGCAAAAACAAGTAAGCTTTAAGCAGCAATATCGCTTCATGAAGGATGACGAAGCCAACAAGTTGGTGGCACAGATGTACGACCAGGACGTTGTACATCGGTCTTATCAGGCACCCCAGCAATGGATATTGACCACCGCTCGGCCTAACATTCTGTTCGTGGTGATGGAGAGTTTCTCCTCCAAACTCATGGCGTCACTGGGCGGAGAGCGCAATGTGGCGGTCAATCTGGACCGACTTTCGGCCGAAGGATTGCTGTTCCGCCACTTCTATGCCACGAGTTTTCGAACCGACAGAGGACTTGTTTCCATCCTCAGCGGATTCCCTTCGCAGCCCACCACCAGCATCATGAAGATGCCAAAAGTGTCTCAAAGTTTGCCATCCCTTGCCGCAAGTTTACGCAAGGTGGGCTATACGGCCGATTATTATTATGGTGGCGATGCCGATTTTACCAACATGCGGTCGTACTTGAAGGGTACAGGATTTGAGAAGATTGTGTGTGATGAAGACTTTCCTGTGTCGGACAGGCTCAGCAAATGGGGAGCCCCCGACCACCTGTTGTTCGAGAAGGTGCTATCGAACTTGCAGCAAAACAAGCATCAAAAGCCGTGGTTCAAGGTGGTACAGACATCAAGTAGTCACGAACCTTTTGATGTTCCATACCATCGTTTGAATGACAAAGTACTCAATGCGTTTGCTTATACCGACAGTTGCGTGGGTCACTTTGTGGACGAATTGAAGAAATTGCCGCTGTGGAAGAACACGCTTGTGGTACTTGTTCCCGACCATTTGGGTTGCTATCCCCAGGACATTGACAACCTATCCGTAGAGCGTTATCAAATTCCGCTCATCTTCTTGGGAGGTGCACTCAAAGGGCCTGGCACGGTAGACATCCATGGTTCGCAGACTGACATTGCCGCCACGCTGTTGGGACAGATGGGAATTGCGCATCACGAGTTTACCTATAGCAAGGACATGTTCAATCCGTCATCCCCTCATTTTGCGTTCTTCACGTTCCCAGATGCCTTTGGTTTGGTGGATGAAGACAATCAGGTGGTCTTCAATAACGAGTCGAAGAAGGTTGTTTTGGACCGAGGTAAGCGGCCTGGGAAGAATCTCAAGCGGGGGAAAGCCTACCTGCAAAAGATTTATGATACCATCGATCGGTTGGCTACAGAGCCTGTGAAAGAGGGCAACAGGCATTGAGTTCGCAGAGAATAGCCTTTCACATCACTCGCGACATGGGCTGTTTCAGTTGGCAAAAACAAATGGATTGCTGTCTGAAGCAGCCTATTTTACGTTGTTAAAGCAGTCGGGTATGGGAGCTTTCAGCGTCATGTGCTTGCCAGAGGTGGGATGAATAAAGGTGATGGAAGCTGCATGTAGGTAAAGTCTGTCAGCCTGATGGCCGTAAAGTTCATCGCCCAGGATGGGACAATTCAGCCCCTCTTGATGGGCACAGTGCATGCGCAACTGATGCGTACGGCCTGTCTTGGGCGAGAGAGCAAGCAGCGTTTTCCCCTGATGTACAGCCAACACGCGATAGAAAGTGATGGCCGGTTTGCCATGAACGTGGTCGACTATTTGTCTTGGACGGTCGAGTAAATCGGGGCGAAGCGGCAGGTTAATGGAACCTTCTTTCTGTGTTACCTCGCCATCCAGTACGGCGATGTATTCCTTTTGGATGGTGTGAGCCTTGAATTGGGCTTGTAAATGATGGTAAACCTTCATGTTCTTGGCCACGATAAGCAGTCCAGATGTTGCCATGTCCAAACGATGTACGGCATGCAACGGCATGTCATCTGGCATCATCTCCCGCAAGATGGACAGGACAGAGGGACGACTTGATCGTCCTGGAACAGACAACAATCCGGCTGGTTTGTTCACAACAACGAGGTCATCATCCTCATATACCATTTGAAGCTGCATGGGTTCAGCATCTTCTGGATATTCATCGTCCACCTCAAGACCTTGCAACATGAAACGAAGAATGGGCAGGCATTTGCCTCGACAGGCTGGATAACATTCGCCATGGTGCCGTATGGTGGCTTTCGGAGAGGCTCCCCACCAGAACTCAGCCATGGTGATTGGCTTGTAATGGTGCTGATAAGCATACTGCAACAGCTTGGGAGCGCAGCACTCTCCCGCCCCCGCAGGCGGAACATGTTGTGGCGTTTCAGCGAAAATATCCAAGAGATTGCGCTGCTCACCCCGTGCGTTGAGCATCACGAAATGAGTAAACAACCACCGTTGCAGTGCGTCTGACTGCTGCTTGCGCTGGTCTTTCAGTCGCCTCATGCGCTCATCATGCTGCGCCAACTCGGCTCGTTTGTCAGCCAATACAGCCTCCCATCGGTGCTTGAGGCGGCGCAGTTCGGCCTTCATGAACTGACTTTCCCGAATGAGTTCGGCCTCTTTTTCGGCCGAAAGCGAGGAAGTTTGTCGCAGATGGTCACGATTCTGTTTGGCCTCTTTCATGCGGTTTTGAAACGCTGCAAGTGCTTGTTGCGCCTCTTCTTCCAAGCATTTTAGCCCTTGTTTCAACGTCAAATAGCCAGCATCTGTTTCCTCTTGCTCTACCAGTGCATTGATATGCGTGATCTGTTCTTCATGTTTTTTGAAATAACCTTGCGGCTGTAGGTAATCGAACACGGCGGGAACGAAGCCCGCCCAATCGCTCTTGCCCTCGATTTGTCCTGAATAAGCCGCCAAAAAGCCCAGCTGTTGCTGCTGATTTTCAACGACTAAAACTCCGAACATCTTCCCTTTTTCCACCTCTTCCTGCCACGTTTGCATGCCCTGAATGTACGCTTGGACGTGCTTCATGGCCAACAAAGCCAAAGGATGGGGCTGATAATGAAAGGGATTGTTCAGCCTCAACGGTTGCTCCACGTCCGTGTTCAATGGATGAAAACACGAGTTTGTGAAGGATGAGGGATGCGACTGGGGATGATTGGGCATACTACTTCATTTGAAAACATGCGCAAAGGAACAAGCATGATACACGCCATGCGCCCAATAAGGGGCAGAGAAGAATGGACATTCGTCACCCTCTCATCGGCGCACAAGCCTGACCATGGCGCGCTATTCGAAATAATACAAGAAGGTGGCGATACCTTCCAAGGCCGGTTTGCGCTGCCCTTCAATCTCTATTTTGAAGTCGATTTCGGTCTTGCAGATGCCGCGTAGGTTACTGATGGCATGCAGCTTGGTCACCATGCGTACCCTACTGCCCGTGACAACCGCCTGTCCAAAGCGCATCTTGTCCATGCCATAATTGACCAACATCTTGATGTTGTTCACCTCGATGATTTGTGACCAGAGGTAAGGCAGCAGTGACAACGTCAGATAGCCATGTGCGATGGTGCTTTGATACGGACTCTCTTTCTTGGCACGTTCAGTGTCCACGTGAATCCATTGATGGTCCAATGTCGCGTCAGCAAATAGATTAATACGTTCCTGGTCAATCAGCAACCAGTCGGATGCACCCAATTCTTTGCCCTCAAAGGCTGCAAACTCGTCGTAAGAGTTGACTACTAATTTACTCATACTTGTCTCTTTTGATATTCAATACCTATGGATGCCCTTCATCATCCGCCTGCAATCAGGTGCGAAAGGCTTTATGTTGTTCATTCAGACGACAAAGATAAGCAAACCAAACGACATGCACAAACAAAGAAAACGATTGCCGGCAACACGTTGTGCACCATGCTGCTGTGTACCAAAAATATAAAGGCAAAGTTGTCATTTCTAAATAATTGGTTTATCTTTGCAGCGCATAAACTACGTTCCAGCATTCGGAAAGAGAGGTTGCGGCTTTCTGCTTTCCGCATCATTCTGTTATTACATGAAAGAATTCATACAGGTTTTGCGACGCTTTGTAGCACCCTACAAGCGTTATTTAGGGTTTTCCGTACTGTTCAACATATTGTCTGCGGTATTGAACATTTTCTCTTTCGCAGCCCTCATCCCCATTCTTAACATCCTTTTCAATATTGGTCAGGAGCGCGTAACCACGCTGATGCCATGGCCTTCGTCGATGAATGAACTGCCCGACGTACTGAGTAATAATGCCAACTACTATGTACAGACGATGATTGACCATTACGGAGCCACTACCACCCTGCTGTTCATCGGCTTGTTTTTGGCCTTTATGACGTTTCTCAAGACAGGTTCTTACTTTCTTGCCTCAGCCAGTGTGATGCCCATCAGGACGGGTGTGGTGCGCGATATACGCAACCAACTGTACCAAAAGATTACGAGTCTGTCGCTTGGCTTCTTCTCCGAGGAGCGCAAAGGCGACATCATCGCCCGCATGAGTGGCGACGTTCAGGAGATTGAAAACTCCATCATGGCCTCGCTGGACATGCTGTTCAAGAACCCCATCCTCGTCATTGCCTACTTCACCACACTGCTCATCATCTCGTGGGAGCTCACCCTGTTCACCATTCTCTTCGTTCCTCTCTTCGGCTGGTTCATGGGGTTGGTGGGACGAAAGTTGAAACAAAACAGCGTGAAGGCGCAAAACTTGTGGAGCGACACCATGAGTCAGGTGGAAGAAACGTTGGGCGGACTGCGCATCATCAAGGCCTTTTCGGCCGAAGAAAAGATGAATGCGCGCTTTGACAAGATTAACTCCAACTACCGAGACAGCATCCTCAAGGTCACCATACGGCAACAATTGGCCCACCCCATGAGCGAGTTTCTGGGTACGGTGATGATTGTCATCGTGTTATGGTTTGGTGGTACGCTGGTCTTGAACGAGCAAGTGCTCAGCGGCCCCACGTTCATTTACTACCTCGTGATGCTCTACAGCATCATCAACCCGTTGAAAGAACTGTCAAAGGCGAGCTATGCCATCATGAAAGGACTGGCATCCATCGAGCGGGTAGACAAGATATTGATGGCCGAAGTAGCCATTAAAGATCCCGAAAAACCGATTCACATCAACAGCTTTGAACATCAAATCGAGTTCCGCCACGTATCGTTCAGATATGCGGAGCAGTGGGTGTTGCGCGACATCAACCTGGTGATTCCCAAAGGAAAGACCGTGGCGTTGGTGGGACAGAGCGGCAGTGGCAAGTCAACCTTGGTCGACTTGATTCCGCGCTACTATGACGTGCAGGAGGGTGAGGTGCTCATCGACGGCATCAACGTGCGTGACTTGGGTGTTCGCAGCTTGCGACACCTCATCGGAAACGTCAACCAAGAGGCCATTTTGTTCAACGACACGTTCTTTAACAACATCACCTTCGGCGTTGAACATGCCACGCAAGAAGAGGTAGACCAAGCCGCTCGCATCGCCAACGCCTACGAATTTATCATGGAGTCAGAGGAAAAATTCGACACGAACATCGGAGATCGGGGCAGCAAGTTAAGCGGCGGACAGCGTCAGCGTATCTCCATCGCCCGCGCCATCCTCAAAAATCCGCCCATCCTGATACTCGACGAGGCCACCAGTGCACTCGACACCGAGAGCGAACGCTTGGTGCAAGACGCGCTGGAACGGCTCATGAGCACCCGCACCACGGTGGCCATCGCGCACCGCCTGTCCACCATCAAGCACGCTGACGAAATCTGTGTGCTGCACGAAGGACGCATCGTGGAGCGGGGTACGCACGAAGAACTGATTGCCAAAGAGGGCTATTACAAAAAACTGCATGACATGCAAGAGGTTTAAGGCAATGATGAAACAAGTAAAAGCAACATTCCTACACACTTCTTTCGGGCCTTTCGGCGCCATGATTCTCAACCTGTTGATGGCATTCGCGGTATACTTCATTGCCCGCGTGGAATTCCTTTTCGAGAATTACAGCTATTTCTCCGGCAACCTGTCGGCGTCCCATCTGACCGAATTGCTCTACGGTGGCTACATCTTCGACCGCTCCGCCATCGCCTACACCAATGCCCTGTACATCCTGCTGATGCTCTTTCCGCTGTGGATCAAGGAGCGCAGAGGCTATCATCTGATGTGCAAATGGGTGTTTGTGGTCATCAATGCGCTGACGCTGATCATCAACTTGTGCGACTCGGTGTACTTTCCTTACACCCTGCGGCGCACCACGACGAGCGTATTCAGCGAATTTCGCAACGAAAACAACCTCGCCGACGTATTTTGGGGCGAGTTTGTGGGCCACTGGTATCTCGTGCTGTTGGCCATCGTAGTCATCACCCTGCTGTGGAAACTCTACGTCATGCCCCGCACCGTACACACACATTACGCCACCGCCACGCAGCGATGGAAGTTCGGCCTCATCCAGTTTGTGCTGCTGGCCTTGCTCACTCCCCTCATCATCGGTGCTTGCCGGGGCGGCCTGGGGTCGGGAATACGCCCCATCACCGTCAACAACGCCAACCAATACGTGCGCCGTCCAACCGAGTGTGCGCTGGTGCTCAACACGCCGTTCTCATTGATCAGAACCATTGGGAAGAACGTTTTCGACGTTCCCACCTACTATCCCAACCTCGAGGCCGCAGCCAAAGTGTTCACGCCCATACACCGTCCAAAGCCCACGCATGCGTTCCAAAAGAAGAACGTGGTGGTGCTGATCGTCGAAAGTTTTGGCCGCGAGTATATCGGAGCATTCAACCAACAGCTCGAAAACGGTCGGTACAAGGGCTACACCCCATACGTTGATCAGCTTATCAGTCAAAGTGCCACCTACAAATACTCGTTCTGCAACGGACGGAAGAGCATCGATGGCATGCCATCCGTGCTCTGTGGCATTCCTATGTTTAAAGAACCGTTCGTGCTCACCAACGCCTCGATGAACGATTACACCAGCATGGCCGGCCTGTTGGCGCGCGAGGGCTACCACACGGCATTCTTCCACGGTGCCAACCGTGGCAGCATGGGATTCCTGGCTTTTGCCAACAAGGTGGGGTTCCAGGCGTACTATGGCCGACAAGACTATGCCGCCGACCACCGATTTGGTGGCGATGCCGACTTTGATGGGCACTGGGGCATCTGGGATGAGCCTTTCCTGCAATACTGGTGTGCGAAGATTGGCGAGATGAAAGAACCCTTCATGACGGCCTGTTTCACCGTGTCGAGCCACACGCCCTACGTTATTCCGAAAAAATACAAGGACGTGTATCCCGAAGAGGGGTTGCCCATCCACAAGTGCATACGCTATACCGACATGGCCATTGGCAAGTTTTTCGAAGCGGCCAAGCAGCAACCGTGGTACAAGAACACCCTCTTCGTGCTGACCAGCGACCACACCAACCTGAGCGACCATGCGCAGTATCAGACCGACATCGGCGGATTTTCGGCGCCACTCATCATCTTTGATCCCAGCGGAGAGGTGCCAGTGGGCATGCACGACGGCATTGCGCAGCAGATAGACATCCTGCCCACCGTGCTGAGTCTGTTGGGCTACGACAAGCCCTTCTTGTCGTTCGGTTGCGACTTGATGACCACTCCCGCCGCAGAAACCTACGCCGTGAACTATCTCAACGGCATCTATCAGTATTGTAAGTATGGCTATGTGTTGCAGTTCGACGGTCAGCAAACGCGTGGCATCTATGCCTTGGACGACCTGCTGATGCGCCACAACCTGAAAGGGAAGGTGAAGGAACAGCACAAGATGGAGCAAGAACTGAAAGCCATCATCCAACAATACATGTACAGGATGGAGAACGACCAGCTGATGCCCTGACCCAAGCAGGCGATCAGCCGGCAGTATGACGGGGCAGGTCATCGCATCTGCCCGCTTTAACCGTTCTTCACGAGTTTCACAATATACATCCGTGTTTGCCCGAACGAGCGCATTTGCACGCCAAAAATTGTTTAATTTTTTATCCAAAAAACAGCCTTAAAACAGCCCTTTCCTACTTTCATTCTGGAAAAAATCAATAGGCTTGGAGGATGCATACAAGCAGTTATTGTGGCAAGAAAAATCGATTTTCATTCTCAAATCTTTGTTTTTACACCATTAAAAGCATCATTTTGACCACCAATCTGTATGGTCTAAGCAGGCAAAAGCATACATATTTCACCCTAATAGCAATGCTTTTACCGTAGAAACGCATGAAAGATGGACACATATTATCACCATGTTGACGTAATGCATTAATAATCAACTAAATAAGAATACGGCCTATTTTGGGCGAATTTGCACCAACAACCAAAGTTGTTTTGAAATAAGCGAAATATGAAGCGGTGCGTTGTCAAGAAAATTCATCATCATGAACTGTCTTCACCTACATAATGTAGTGGCTGTTGATTACATTAGAATTAACAAACTAATGTAGGGAATTAGCTGAAATTCCCTAAATAGTTGCCATCTTATTCAAAAAGTCTTTTGCTAATAATGATTTATCACGATAAAATAGTATATTTATGCCACAAATAAAAAATATAACGATACATATAATACAGATATTCAGCAAGTTTCAGACTACAAACAAAAACGTCAACAACCTGTTGACGATTTCAGTTTGTTGTTTCTGGTTCCTTGGGGACACCATTGCCGTATCTTAGAAATAATGTGGTGGCAAAATACGCCTTGGAATCATATAAGGAACCAATGGGAATATCAGAATATCAATTGTCCAAACTCTTCCCGAAAGACTTCAAGTCTTCCATGCCGACTATTGAGGAATTGGAAATGGGCTTGAAAGGCAAGAGAAAGTAAATTAATGATTATGTTAAGGAAATATTATAGATTTCATTTGTAACGAACCACTTATTACCAATGTTTTTCCCACAGATAACGAAACAATTGGTAGAATTGTAAGTTCCCCGCCAAGGCGGCTGATATTCTAAAAATGACTCAATTATTTTGCCTACCAACCGTTTTTTGATAACTTTGTAAATTCAATAGAAATATTCCCCTATGGCACAGAAAGATAAAGGTCTTACACCAATGATGAAACAGTTTTTCAGCATGAAGCGGCAGCATCCCGATGCGCTGTTGCTCTTTCGGTGTGGCGACTTTTATGAGACGTATGGCGACGATGCCATTGAGGGTTCACGCATCTTGGGCATCACACTCACGAAAAGAAACAATGGGGGCAATAGTGGCGAAACGGCTATGGCTGGTTTTCCGCACCACGCTCTCGATACGTATCTGCCTAAACTGATAAGGGCAGGCAAACGTGTGGCTATTTGCGACCAATTGGAAGACCCTAAGAAAAAGCGAGAGGAACTGAAAGGCAAGAAGGGACTTTCCGCCACCGATAAGATGGTGAAACGTGGCATCACCGAGTTGGTGACACCGGGTGTGGCGATGGGGGATAACGTTTTGAACTACAAGGAAAACAACTTCCTGGCAGCGGTGCATTTTGGCAAGGCGGCTTGTGGCGTGAGTTTTTTAGACATTTCGACGGGCGAATTTCTCACGGGTGAGGGTACTTATGACTATGTGGAGAAACTATTGGGCAGCTTTGCACCCAAAGAAGTGTTGTACGACCGCAACAACAAGCGCGATTTTGATACCCATTTTGGCACCAAATACTGTGTCTTTGAATTGGAAGACTGGGTGTTTACCGAGCAGAGCGCACGCCAACGACTGCTGAAACACTTTGGTACCAAGTCGCTGAAAGGCTTTGGCGTAGAGCAAATGAAAAGCGGTATCGTGGCATCGGGCGCCATTTTGCAGTATTTGGAGATTACCCAACATACCAATATCGGGCACATCACGTCGCTTGCCCGCATTGAAGAAGAACGCTATGTGCGGTTGGACAAGTTTACCATTCATTCGCTCGAGCTGATTGACACCATGCAAGAGGGGGGACGGTCGTTGCTGAATATCATCGATAAGACCATTACGCCTATGGGAGGACGTATGCTTCGCCGCTGGATGGTGTTTCCGTTAAAGGACGTAACGCCCATTCAACAACGCTTGGATGT
>CAKOVA010000012.1 GCA_934120735.1 uncultured Prevotella sp. | reverse complement strand
TGCACCCTTAGCTCAGTTGGTAGAGCAACTGACTCTTAATCAGTGGGTCTAGGGTTCGAATCCCTAAGGGTGTACTTCTTTCTCGCTTGCACCCTTAGCTCAGTTGGTAGAGCAACTGACTCTTAATCAGTGGGTCTAGGGTTCGAATCCCTAAGGGTGTACAATCACTACAAAGGTAAATCAATAGATCTGAATGAGGACATTTTGATTTACCTTTTACTTTTTTCTTAACTTCGCACCATCAGCTGAAGTTCAATTTTCAACGACATAATAACAAAATGATAAGGAATATAAGTTAGCAGCCTTATGCTGAAGCAACAGCAACTTTTGAAAATCAGCGGTGAAGGGGAAAGAAAAACGCCTGCAAACCATAAATGCTTTACAGGCGTTTTGTTTCTTTGTAGTCGGTACGAGAATCGAACTCGTATGCCAAGATTGAGAATCTTGTATCCTAACCGTTAGATGAACCGACCGTTTTGCAAATGCATTTTTGGCGGAAGCGGGGGGATTCGAACCCCCGGTACGGTAACCCGCACGTCAGTTTAGCAAACTGGTGGTTTCAGCCACTCACCCACACTTCCCTTCCTTTTCATCGTAAAGGAGAATGCACTGTGTCTCAAATGCGGTTGCAAAGGTAATGTTTTATTTCTGAATACCGCAACCTATGTAATGAAAAAAGATTGATTTTAAAATTTATTAACAAGTAGTTTTCAGCGCATATTATCGTCTACAAACGACAACGGAAGTAGATATTTCACACTTCTGACACAATATATTTTCTGGGTACCGTATAAAAGAATTTTGATAGGTTTTTTGTATCGGTCTTCTATCTCCAGTATAACCTGTCGACAAGCCCCACAAGGTGTGATGGGATTAGGCAAAACGCCTTTCTCGTTCCGGGCCACAATGGCCAATGTTTCAATGGGACTGTCGGGATAGTTGGCTTGAGCCGCAAAGACAGCAGTACGCTCTGCGCATAAACCAGATGGGAATGCAGCATTTTCCTGATTGGCTCCTATCACTATTTTTCCATTTTCAAGTCTTAAAGCAGCACCCACATAGAAGCGACTGTAATTGGCGTATGCATTGTGAGTGGCCTTGATGGCGGCCTGAACTAACTCTTGGTCTTGTGGTGAAAGCTCATCAAGCTGATAACTCTGAATCGAGATATTAATGTCAATCTGTTTCATACATGTTAGGGTTTAAAGTATTCATAGGCGCCGATATCCGGCAGTTCATCTCTCTTTCTGCCATCCCTGTCCAAGGGTAAGGATGTTGTTTGGTTGGCTTTTCCTATGGCCAAAGATTTTTCTCGCAATCTAAAATCATACCTTAGGCTATCTGTGTCAATCAAAAGGAAGTTCTTGTGACCAGCCTGAATCGTATCCTTTACATCTTCGTATATCACGTTTTTAAAACAAACACTATCCGCAGACGCTTCACGAGGCATGCGCAGCAGACAACTCTCGAAGGCGAAATGCAGCTGAGAGGCATCTTTTCCAGGGTTTCTCATCACCTCATTAGCGGAGTAACCCGTAATAAGTGAGTTGTTACAAACGAATTGTTTTAAGGGTGAAGACGTCGAACTCAGTCTTAGAGCCACACCTCTGTTAGAGTCAAATGGATAAAATTGCGCCAAGGTACAGCCGTTCATCACCACATCCCCGCCATCTATCGAAACGCAATCGTTGAGGGTATTGCTGAAAACAGAATTGTTGATGGAAACTTGCGCATGACGAATCAGCAAGCCGTATCCTTGACAGTTGTGGATGGTAGAATTGGCCATGATCAGTTTTTGCTTGGCTATGTCGGCAGAATCGATAACCAAACCATTGTATGCGCCATGGATATCGGCGTACGTAATCTTATTCTCGTTGGACGAAGAATAAATATGTACTCCCTGCCACTGACCACTCAGCCCATCATAAGGCAGGTAATCGAACATACGATCCAGTCGGTTGCCACGCAAAACAACTTCATTTTGCGGTTCTCCCTCAATGGACAGTCGGCCATAGACATCAATACCAGCATGCTGATCGAAATACAGTGTCGTGCCGGCAGCTATACGCAAAGTCTTGTTTTCTTCAACAGTCAGCTTTCCAAACACCACAATGGGCTTGGTTCCTGTCAGTACTGTATCGTTCAAAACATGATAATCGCGTAAGAAAATGGCATCCCACGCATAGGCACTCAGATTAACTTTTTGCTCCTTTCCATTCTCCAATGCAAATACAATATTGTCTTCAATGCGTTGCGGCACATCGGCATATTTAGCCGGAGCGGTTAACTCTACATACACACGAATGCTGTCATTCTTCCTTATTTCAATTTCAGAAGTTGCATATCCCACATCTTTACCAAGGTAAATACCGTCTACATTGACTCTAAAGCCGGTCTGATTGCCCCGTTCTAACCTCACGTTAGAGCATCTAATGCCTTCTCCTGAATGGTTATAAGCCCAAAAAGATTTGGCTGCCGAGGGAATGTTGGAGAAGACGGTATCAAGTTTGATACTGTCAGAGGAGAATGTCAACAAATGATTGGGTGATGAAGAAAAGGTATCTTCATCATGACATGCAGTGAAACCAATCAGTGCAAACAAACAAACTATAATAGACAATCGTATATTCATTAATGAATAAACGCTAAAAGTGATTATTTATTTTTGAAAGACCTAATAAAGTATTGACAAGAAATGTAAAACAAGCAATGATGAATGCAAGTGATGCAGTATGGAAATGTTTAAATTATCTCACACAACTTTTCATAACTCATCCCAACAAAGTCTTTAATAACCATATCAGATAATGGCTTGACAGTTTCAATAGAGTTTGTTGTTGCCAGTCCACAAACCTTCATTTGAGCTGCCTTTCCCGCCTTCAATCCGTTGATACTATCTTCAAATACAACACACTGGTTGTGCGAAACAGCAAAATGAGCAGCTGCTGTAAGGTAACAATCTGGTTCAGGTTTACTTCGTTTAAAGTCCTCACTGGTGAGGATAGCGTCAAACAACGTTGCAAATTCAGGATGACGTTGATATACATTTGCCATTTTCTGTTGGTTGCTACTTGTTACAATGGCCGTATTAACATGATGCTGTTTCAGGTCTTTGATAAAGGCAACAACGCCTGGGATGTATGCGTAATCCATATTTTTTTCAAACTCAATGAGCTGATTCTCTATTTCATGTTGCGCCTTTTCTTCATCTTTAAAATACCGATCGAATATCTGAGTCAGTGTCTGTCCCTTGATAAGATGGGCAAAATGCGGTATATCAGGTTTGTAAACCTTACCTATCCGATCCCAACAAACGGTATACTGAGACTCGGTATCCAGTACGACTCCATCTAAATCAAAAAGTGCTGTGTTAAACATTATTTACCTTATTTTATAGAATGACATGTCAAAGGTACAAAAAATATTCGTATTTTTGCACAAAAAAGAGAAGATGAGGAATCTGTTGTGGGTCATTGTCCTCGCCCTTTTTGCATCAGGATGTGATGACAATCACAGCAATGTGTTAAAGAAATACGGTTTACAAGCCATATCCTTTGCGATAGATTCTACCATGTATCTGGCAAACAATGTCCACTCTCCCAAGTGTGAAGTTTCCATCCAAATGCAATGTATGCGAGGAAATAACGCTCCGAAAATCAACAAAGCGTTGATTCAATCCGGTTTTCTGGTGACAAATAGCTTATCTTTAACAAACGAGTCAACCGACATGGAGAAGGCCCTGCGTACCTTTGTAAGCCAATATATGGATGAATACATCAATACTTATGGTCCGCTTTACCGTGCAGATTCTACCAATCCAACCACCTATAACAGACGTTATCAACTGAAATCAGAACTCCAAAATAACCAAAAAGACATCCTCACATACATCATTTACTTGTCAACAGCTGCGGGAACGTCGCAAACATCAAATCAAACGATAGTAAAAAACTTCAACTTGAAGACTGGAGACTTAATCACTTTGTCAGACCTGTTCATTGAGGGTTATGAAGAATCTGTAAAAGACATCATTCTTGAAAAGCTTCAAAAACGTTTGAAAAATCATCGAACTGGATTCCAAAAACACGAAGGAAGTTTGACAGATGACGATATTTACATCACTGATAATTATGTCATTGGCAAGAATAAAATAACTTTCATCTACTGTGAAGATGAGATTGTGCCCCATGAATATGGCGAGGTGAGGGTTGATTTAAGCAAATCTGAATTAAAGAAATACTTAAAATGAACATAGAAGCGATACTGAAATATTTCCCTTCGTTAACCGAGGAGCAGATAAAGCAATATGGCATGCTTCAAGAACTGTATAGCGATTGGAACGCAAAAATCAATGTTATTTCACGCAAAGACATTGACTATCTGTATGAACATCATGTTTTGCATTCGCTGTCTATAGCCAAATTAATCGGTTTCATCGATGAAACAAAGGTTTTAGACCTAGGGACAGGAGGTGGATTTCCAGGCATTCCCTTGGCCATTATGTTCCCAAAATGCAATTTCACACTCATCGATGGAACGGGGAAAAAAGTTAGAGTGGCTGAAGAAATTGCCCATTCCATCGGTCTAAAGAATGTCACAACCAAGCATATCAGAGGTGAAGAAGAAAAAGGTATCTATGATTTTGTGGTGAGTAGAGCCGCCATGTCTCTCCCCGACTTGGCCAAAATCGCCAAGAAGAACATTTCCAAAGAGCAACGAAATGTTTTGCCAAACGGAATCATCTGCTTGAAAGGAGGAGATCTTGACGCTGAGACGAAACCGTTCAAACGCATTGTTGAGACCTGTTCGATATCAAATTGGTTTGACGAAGAGTGGTTCAAAGAAAAGAACATTGTCTATCTGCCTCTTTAATTTCATAAAACAACAACACTAAAAGACGATAAGTTATGCTCAATATCAAATGCTTCGAGTGCAATATGCTGCAGGAGAACTGCTATGTAGTCAGTGATGAAACCAAGGAATGTGTCGTCATTGATTGTGGAGCCTTTTATGAAAAAGAGCAGAAAACCATAGCACAATACATCGAAGCTCAAGGTTTAAAACCTGTTGATTTCATCGCTACGCACGGACATGTCGACCACCATTTCGGCGATCAGTTTGTCTATGAAGAATACGGATTAAAGGTGAAAGTTCATCGGGCTGACGCTTTTCTGATGCAACTACTGCAAGAACAAGCTGAAGCATTTGCGGGTGTTAAGCTTTCTGACGATTTCCCAAATGTGGGTGAGTATCTCAACTTAGATGATACTATATCCTTCGGAACACACCAATTCACCCTGATAGAAACTCCGGGACACACTCCTGGAAGCGTGTTCTTTTATTGTCAAGATGAGCATGTCGCCTTTTCAGGTGATACGTTGTTTCACCTATCCATCGGAAGAACTGATCTTCAGGGAGGCTCTATGTTCCAGATGATTCAGAGTTTAAGGATGCTCTCACAGCTTCCTGACAACACTAAGATATACCCCGGACATGGCGAACCAACAACAATCGGCACTGAACTCGCAGGAAATCCTTACATGGATCGCTAAAAAGAATACGCAATGACAACTCCCCAACAACAGCAAATCAAAGAAAAAGTGATACTGGGAATCGATCCCGGTACCAATGTAATGGGTTATGGCGTCATTAAGATTCTTGAAAGAACGCCGTCTATGGTGGCCATGGGCGTAATTGACATGCGAAAAACTAATGACCCTTACCTTCGATTGGGACACATTTTTGATCGCGTCACTGGCATTATTGAGGAGTATCTACCCGATGAAATGGCCATTGAAGCACCTTTCTTCGGAAAAAACGTGCAGTCCATGTTAAAGTTAGGACGTGCCCAAGGAGTGGCCATCGCTGCGGCCATTCACCACGATGTACCCATTCATGAATATGCTCCGCTCAAGATTAAGATGGCTATCACTGGTCAAGGTCAGGCCAGTAAGGAACAAGTGGCTGGGATGCTTCAAAGACTTTTGAAAATCAATCAAAGCGAAATGCCACATTTCATGGACGCCACAGACGCTCTCGGGGCTGCCTATTGCCATTTTCTTCAGATGGGAAGACCCAGCGCAGACAACAAGTACCACGGCTGGAAAGACTTTATCAATAAGAATAAAAACAGACTTTCACAACCGTCTACCAAGTAACAGAATAGCAAAAGAACATTCAAATGGTTCATAACCACCCAATTATATCAAATTAAGAACAAGAACAAAAAAGATAAGAGAATTATGAAAAAAATCATTATGCTACTCGCTTTCACCTGCACATTTGCAGTGAATGCCATGTCTCAAGAAATCTACAATGAAGTAAATCGCATCATGCACCAGGCTGAAGCCATCAAGAACGACACAAAAAGAAACTTGGAAGAGCGGAAAATAGCCACTTTCAAGGCCGACGCTATCTTCTACCTTATCACGAAAGCGGCGCAAAACGACCATTTCACCGAGTTGGAATTGGGCAAACAAACCAATGCCATGATTGACTTTGTCAACAGCTATGTCAAGCGGTTGGCTCGCTCATCCAATAAGCAGGACAAAGAAATCTTGATGGCTCGATTCAAAAATGCCACCGTTCAAAATCCTCTTTTTAACGATCCGGAGAAAGAAATCACCTACGCATATGTTGACAATGAAAAATTCATCACGCAGTTTTCCATTGACACCGATTGGGTAAAAGCATTAAATGCAGTGAAATAACAAGAGGTTGCAACTAAGGTATATATAAAGCCCATTAGGTACATTGGTACTCACTACTTCTGGTGATAATGAAAATAGTACCAATACGTTTTGCCATAGATGTCCCGAATTTTGGTTTGTCTGACCATCTTTTCGGGATATTTTTTTTCCAAATCCTGATAATCTCTGTAATCCGCATCTGTCACCGCATCATGATATACCAGCTTTGGATTTGAACGCGAATGGGTATAAAGCACTAATGCCTCACGATAATGTTTAGGCAACAAGCTGTCAACATGATAGTAACGTGGAAGATGAACCACAAACTTGTCCAAATTTTTATCCAACAAATAGCCGCATAACAAATAATCTCCGGCTGGTTTCTTGGCCTTTCTGCTCTCCGTGATGAGTTTCAAATAGCGCATGACAGGCATCTGCTGTCTAGGTATGACACCGATGTAACGATACACGTCTTTATCTGGTGTCATCAGCATTCTTACCGAACTACCATTGGGCAGCAGCGATTGAGACTCGCCCATCAAAGGATATTCAAACAGACTCTCCCCCATTTTATGCGTCTTTGATAAGCAATAAGCACGCAGCATCACAAGGTTTGAATCGGTTTTCAAATTGTTTTTCCCCACCTCCAGCGCATCTTTGTATTCCTTGTTGACGATAGCCTGTTCCATTTTTGCGCGCTCATGAAATGCCACGTCATGATTACTGAACAGACCTACCAGCACAAACATCACACCCAGCGCTATGATATTTTGCCACATGAGTCGCACAAGGTCTCCATGCGCTTTTCCTTCTTCCACTTTGTGCCTGTTTCTCTTGAGAACCCACATCAGGCCTCCATAGGCCAACAGCAGCAAAGGTGCCGCTATCCACCACCATCCCAATGAGCAGTGGCGGTCAATGTTATCACTGACATCAGTCAGAATCGTCAGCAGTAATAATGAGGGAAAAAAGGTAAGCGAGTGGCCTATTCCCGAAGGACGACAGACATAAGATACGCCAAGGTGCACCAGATAGAGCGTCAAGGTAATCAATAATGCCCCGACACCAGCATGGTAAGAGGTTTTTCCCTCTGACAGTATATGTTGTGCCACAGCCAAAACATCAGCTTGGTACACATAGAGATACACGAAAGTAAAGCAACAAAACAAAATGCTGCACACCATACGTATCAACAACGTATCATTCAAACGAGTTATAGACTGTGTGATCAAGAGGAGATGTTTACTTTTTTTTCAAGACCATGGCACTGCGTGCCGGGATGTATAATTTAAGCCACCCCTTGTTTGCTTCTTTGTACAGAGGGTCGAAATTAGTCAAATGCTCCACGCTGTCGTCAGTCAAACCATTACCGCCAAACTTAGGATTATCCGTATTCAACACCACCTGATAGCTTCCTGCCGGAGCGAGAAAGCCATAATCAACAAACGATTGGGAGGGTGAGAAGTTAAATACAAACACCAAATCTCCCCGCATGTAGCACAGTATTTGATCGCCATCATGATGCCAAATCTCCTGAACTGCAGTCTTGTTGAATCCCTTCTGTGATTTTAACAGGTTGACCATCGCGCGGTCGAAGTCTCCCAAATAATGATAATCCAGCTCTTGATTGTCCACCAGGTTCCACTGTCTTCGAGCATATTTATGGCTCCATCCATTTCCTTCTCTTGGAAAATCAATCCATTCAGGATGCCCGAACTCGTTACCCATGAAGTTGAGATAACCTCCATTCATCGTGGATGCAGTAACCAACCTAATCATCTTGTGAAGTGCTATACCACGATGAACCAAGGCATTTTCATCACCTTTCTTGAAATGCCAATACATGTCAGCGTCAATCAGCCTAAAGATGATGGTTTTGTCACCCACCAGTGCCTGGTCATGACTTTCGCAATACGAGATAGTTTGCTCGTCAGAACGCCTGTTCTTGATTTCCCAAAAGATGGAGCTGGGTTTCCAATCTTCATCCTTCAGCTCTTTGATGGTCTTGATCCAGAAATCGGGTATGTTCATGGACATGCGGTAATCAAAGCCCAAGCCGCCATCTTCCACCTTGGCTGCCAAGCCAGGCATGCCACTTACCTCTTCTGCGATGGTTATTGCATCTGGGTTCACTTCATGGATAACCTGATTTGCCAATGTCAGATAACAAATGGCATCACCGTCCTGGTGACCATTATAATAATCGGAATAGTTGGTAAAAGCCTCTCCCAACCCATGGCTATAATAGAGCATCGAGGTGACTCCGTCGAAACGAAACCCATCAAAATGAAATTCCTCCAACCAATATTTACAGTTGGACAGCAGAAAGTGCATCACCTCGTCCTTGTCATAATCAAAGCACAAACTATCCCATGCAGGATGTTCGCGTCTGTCACCGGGACAGAAATACTGATTAGGATCGCCCGCAAGATTACCCAGTCCCTCAACCACGTTCTTGACTGCATGACTGTGCACGATGTCCATGATGACGGCCACGCCCTGTTGATGGGCTGCATCTATCAACTCCTTCAGTTCTTCCGGTGTACCAAATCTTGAGGATGCAGCAAAGAACGAGCTGACATGATAGCCAAAAGAGCCATAATAAGGATGTTCCTGTATCGCCATAATCTGTATGCAGTTATAACCAGCTTTCACGATGCGTGGCAGCACATAATCCTTGAATTCGGTGTATGTACCAACCTTCTCGGCATCCTGCGCCATGCCTATGTGGCATTCGTAGATGAACAACGGATCTCTGGAGGCTTTAAAGTTGGTTGTCTTCCATGCATAAGGCTCCTCCGGACACCATACTTGAGCTGAGAAAATCTTGGTCTGATTGTCTTGAACCACGCGGTTTACCCAAGCTGGGATGCGCTCACCCTGACCACCTTCCCAATATACATGCATCTTGTAATGATCGCCATGGTGGATGGAAGTTTTGTCCATCATCAGTTCCCAGTTGCCCGTTCCCTCAACACGCTTGGCGGCATATTCCGGTCGTTCTTCCCAGTTGTTGAAGTCACCAACCAGATAAATGGCCGTCGCATGGGGTGCCCACTCTCTGAACACCCACCCTTCTGCAGTTGGATGCAACCCGAAATAATGGTGTCCCGATGCAAATTCGCTTAAAGTAAACTTTCCGTTTTGCGTCAAACGGCGTTGCGTCGCCATCGCATGCTCATGCCTGCCGCAGATGGCGTTGGCGTAAGGTTCCAGATAAGGATCATTCTTGATGATACCCAACTCACTCGCTACCTCTTCCTTATGTTTTTTTTCTGCACCTTTTGGTTGATGTGACGCATTATTTTTCATGATTGAACAGACTTAATATAGGATAATGATATATAAGAAACGTCTAATCCACATAACGGCGACCTCGCTCGTAGTGACCTCGAGTGACCACCTTTCCATTGCGATCTTTCTCAACAAACTTGCCGTCTCTGGCATCGTCTACATACGACCCTTCAAATCGCTTGCCGTCTTTAGTTTCTTCTATGGCAGGGCCGTTGCGCTTACCATTCTTGAACGTACCCTTGTATTTGCTGCCGTCGGCGTAGTGAATAATCACTTCACCATGCACCTTCCCGGCCTTAAAGTCACCTTCAAAAACATCGCCATTCTTCTTCACCAGCTTCCCCTTGCCGTTTTGCAAGTCATTTTTCCACAGCCCGGTGTAGCGGTCGCCATTGGCCCATGTCATCGTTCCTACACCATTTTTCTCGCCATCTTTGAACGTTCCGGTATATTTATCACCATTGGCCAAACGAAAGATGCCTTCTCCAGTTCGTTCGCCGTCAACGTATTCGCCTTCGTACAAGTCGCCGTTTTGGAATTTATAGATACCTTTACCGTTCTGGATATCTCCATACCAATCGCCTGAATAGACGTCGCCGTCGGCATATTTGTAAAGTCCTTTTCCTTCACGCACATTGTTCTGCCACTGACCGTCATAGCTGGAACCATCGCCCCAATCAAAGTATCCCTTGCCACTCTTCTCGTCATCTTTCCACTGACCTTTGTAATAGGCGCCGGTAGAAAAGGTGTAAGTTCCCTTGCCTTGGCGTTTGTCTTGATACCAGTTGCCCTCATAGCGGTCACCATTATAATAATACATCACACCATGACCTTGCTGATAGTCGCGAAACCACAATCCCACATACTTATTATTGTTTGCGAAATAATAGGTTCCTCGCCCGTGCTGTTGGTTTTGAAACCACTGACCTTCATATTTTTCTCCATCGGCAAACGTATAGATGCCATACCCCTGTCGTTTGCCTTTTACAAACTCGCCCTCGTAGGTGTTGCCATTGCTGTAAAGCACGTTGCCCTTCCCCTGAGGCTTGCCACCAGACATTTCACCTTTGTATTGTCCAGTGACGCGCGTTTTGCCCTCGCCTTCGGATATTGTACAAGAGCCCAAGGTGAGTTTTTGGGCAAAAACATAGAATGGAAATAGTAACAATATGATAGATAACAGTTCTTTCTTCACGTGATAATGGGTTTTGTTGTACCGTCCAAAAGTACTTATTTTTACTGAGACAGCAAAGACTATTAGTATTATTTAGTATCTTTGTACGTCTTAAATTAGATTTTTTATGAAGTTTACAGGTATCATACCGGCACGCTACGGGTCGTCCCGTTTTCCCGGAAAACCGTTGGCCATGCTGGGTGGCAAGACCGTTATCCAACGGGTGTACGAGCAAGTTTCACAGGTTTTGGAAGATGCTTTCGTCGCAACGGACGACCAACGCATCTTTGATGCCGTCACAACTTTTGGTGGAAAAGCGGTGATGACCAGCCCTAACCATCAAAGTGGAACAGACAGAATAGAGGAAGCTGTGGAGCAATTGGGGCTGACGTGCGACGTTGTGCTCAACATTCAGGGCGACGAGCCTTTCATTCAGCGACAACAAATAGAAACGTTGTGCCATTGCTTCGACGACTCCAAGACGCAAATAGCAACGCTGGGAAAACGGTTTGAAAGCCAGCAGGCGCTGGAAAATCCCAACTCGCCGAAGATTGTGGTGGATAAAGATGAGTATGCGCTGTATTTCTCAAGGTCGGTCATTCCATTCATCAGAAACAAAAAAGGTGACGAGTGGATGAGCCAATATCCTTTTTTAAAGCATCTGGGCATTTACGCTTACCGCAGAGACGTTCTCAGGGAAATCACCCAGCTGCCGCAATCTTCGCTGGAATTGGCCGAAAGTTTGGAACAGTTAAGGTGGTTGCAGAATGGTTACCGCATCAAGGTTGGACTCACTGACATTGAGACAGTAGGAATAGATACGCCCGGAGATTTGAACCGGGCCGAACGCTTTTTAGGACATTTGCAGCAGGTGGAGTAACTAATGTCTTAATGATGGATTTTCAATAGCATGGACTTTGGCCACCAAAGTCATTGAGTTCGGGGCTCAATTGCATTGAGTTTGAACGCCAAACTCAATGCTTTTAAAGCCATCTATGTATCATCATGGTTTTCAATTGGTTGGAAGCACCGCTGGTATATGATAAGATGATGTTCAGTCGTGAAGCATTTCAACTTTTAAAACCGTTTGCGTGTCTTTTGTCATCTTATAGGGATCGGCCAGCCTCTCCTCCACTACCCAAAGTATATGACCTTGATGGTCGGTCAGCACCAGTTGCCGCCGTTTCTCAAACAGCGACATCTTACGGTCGGTCATGTAGTCGCTCAACAATTTGGTTCCTTTCATACCGAAAGGCTGGAAGCGGTCGGCCGGCTGGACGGGTCTAAGTACTAATGGAAAACTTACTTGGTTAAAATCCATGTAGGCACAGCGTTTATCCTTGACGATTTGAGCCGATATGGGGGCGGCGGTAACGGAAATCCTCACTTTCAACTTAGCATCGTAGCGGAAAACACCTGGTTCGGGAATGGTGAGTGGCTCCTGTGGTTCATCGTTGCGCTGTGCCAACACCAGTTGGTCGCGGTCAATCAACAACTCGTGTGTCTTGGAGGTCCACACTCTTCCGCTGCCGTTGTTTCTGTTTTCATAAATGTTGTCAACCTGCTTGGAGGTGAAATGATAGCTTTTTAGCAAATACCACAATATGTATTCGTGCGTAACCTCCTTCAGGGGGAAATACCAATAAGGTCCACGGGGTTTCCACTGGGCCACCCGTTCCATCCACCCGTCAAGGATGCTCACGACATCAGCCAGGCGCAGGGCTGTTTGCAAGATGTTTTGCTGTGCCGCTGGATTGATGCTTTCCAAGAGCGGAATCACTTCCAACCGCATTTTATTGCGCTGAACATCGGGCACTAAATTGGTGCTATCGGTGATATAATTTTGTTGAATGCTTTGCAGGTAATCCGTTATCTCTTTGCGACTTACACAAAGTAGTGGCCTGCATATATAATCGTTTTTAGGCGCAATGCCCGTCAACCCATGAATGCCGGTTGAGCGAACCAGGTTGATTAAAATGGTTTCTACGCTGTCGTCCTGATGATGACCCACACACACGCCACCAGCACCCATGTCCTTACAAAGGTTTTTGAAATGAGCGTATCTCAGCTCGCGCGCCGCCATCTCAATGCTCACATGGTGCAACTCGGCATAAGAGCGTGTGTCAAAATGCGCCAAATGCAAGGGGATGTCAAGTTTTTGGCACAACTCTTGGCAAAAAAGCTCGTCCCTATCCGACTCTTCACCGCGTAAACGAAAATTGCAATGGATGGCTTCTATACGGTAACCCAGTACTTTGAGGCAGCGAAGCAGGCACACGCTGTCAGCTCCACCAGAAAGGGCTACCAGATACAACTCATCTTTGTGAAGCAACGACAAAGATGAAATATATTGCTGAATATGATGCTCAAACTTATTCAACGTATAAGACGAGGCCCTTCAGATATTCTCCTTCGGGATGGTAAATATTGATGGGATGGTCGGCAGGCTGGTGCAATTGATGCAGAATACGAACCTTACGCTTAGCCTGGGCGGCCGCTGTGAACACAGCATTCCTGAAGTTTTCTTTCGTCACCACCTGTGAACAACTGAAGGTAAACAGTATTCCACCGGGCTTGATGCGCTCGAACCCCTTAACGTTCAGTCGGGTATAGCCCTTCAAAGCATTGCGTAGCGCCGCCCGATGCTTGGCAAAAGCGGGAGGATCCAACACTACCAAGTCGTATTGTGCATCATGAGCATCGAGGTACTTGAAAGCATCGTCACAGAAAGCCGCATGCCTGGCATCCGACGGGAAGTTCAACTTGATGTTCGCATTGGTCAACTCTACGGCTTTGGCACTGCTGTCAACCGAATGAACGAGCTTGGCCCCACCGCGCATGGCATACACGGAGAACCCTCCAGTGTAGCAAAACATGTTGAGTACCGAGCGGTTTTTGGCATATTTTTCAAGCAAAGTACGGTTTTCACGCTGGTCTACGAAAAACCCGGTCTTTTGTCCTTTCAACCAATCCACATGAAATTTCAGTCCATTCTCAATGGCCACGTTATCATCACTGCCACCATAGAGAAAGCCATCTTGTTGTCCCAATTCGGCTTTGAACGGCAAAGTGGTCTCGCTTTTATAGAAAACATGCTCGATACGACTGCCCATCACGCTCCTAAGAGCCTCGCATATAGGCAGTCGTTCCACATGCATGCCAACACTATGCGCTTGCATGACGGCCGTTTTTCCATAACAATCAATGATTAAGCCTGGCAACATGTCGCCTTCACCGTGCACCAATCGGTAGGTGTTGTTTGTTGGATTATCGGCAATGCCAATGGCAATGCGCATGTTCAAGGCAGCTTTTAGTCTTGACTTCCAAAACTCTTGATCAATAGTTATATCCCTAAACGACAGAATTCGCACGGCGATGGAGCCGATTTGGTAATGCCCTATCGCAATGAACTCTCGGTGAAAGGTCACTACTTTGACAAGTTCGCCTTCTTCAATCCCCTCGTCCATCCGAAGGATTGCACCAGAAAATATCCAGGGATGGAAACGTTTGAGCGACTCTTCTTTACCCTTTTTGAGTTGTATGGTTTTGGTTGTCATCTTTTACTTGTTTAGCGTTATTTTCTTCTTCGTCAGGTATGAGCGTATAATCGCCAGTTTCTTTCAGCCTAAGTATTTCTTCATACAACATGATACAGGCCCATGCGTCAGTGGCTGCGTATAGCTTTTGTTTGTCTGTGAGGTTCTCCTGGTCCCAATTGGTGAGGCGTTGACGCTTGCTAATCTTTTGATGAAAGATGTTTGCATACAACTTCTGAAGACTTAAATCTTTGATTCCGAGTTCGCCGACAATATCTTGTAAATCAATGAAATAACCTTTCTTGAATTCTGATCTTTTATGCAACATCAACAAGTCGTCATGCCACGACAATCCAACCATCTTGGTTTTCGTGTTCTCCAACAAAAGTTTGATGGCCGGAGTGATGCCTAACATATTAAGACGGAACAAGAAACAAACCTCCTTGGTAGCAACTTGAAACAATGAAACTTGGTAAGATTGGCCTTTTCTGAATACGGGACGTGTTTCGGTATCTACGCCTAAAATGTCTTGAGTCAACAGGAATTTCACCGCTTTTTCTGCCATTTTTTCACTGGTCACGACAATGATTCGACCTGGAAATAAAACTTGTGGGAGTGTATGGATGGCTTCCTTGTTGAATTTGCTATAGATAGTTCTCTTCATAACCCATATTCTTATGAATTGCAAAAATAGAAAAAAGTTATCAAAACGTGAAGGATTCTGACATATTTACGCTATTTTTGCATTCAAATCACATAGACTTGATATGGGAATAAAAAGGAAAAAGCCTGAGCGAAAACCAAAGAATGTGGGTGAAGCTGTAGGCTTTCAAAATATCTTCAGCAACGAAAAAACAGATTTTCTCTTAGGTGCTATCCTTTTGGTCATTGCAGTGTACGTCATCATTGCAATGGTTTCTTATTTTTATACAGGACAGGCAGACCAAAGTATACTTGAGGATTTGCGGCCAAGAGAATGGATGAATGCTGACCGAACCTTCTCTAATTATTGCGGAAGTATCGGTGCTATCATCGCTTACACGTTGATTACAGTCAACTTTGGCATTCCCGCATTTCTGATACCTCTGTTCATTATTTTGCTGGGACTTAGCTTGATGAAAGTCTACAAGATTAACCTATGGAAATGGTTTCTTGGCATGACGCTCGTCATGATATGGAGTTCTGTCACGCTTGCCAAGTTTGCAACACCGCTGATGGGTGAACTTGTGTTCAATCCTGGTGGCCGGCATGGCATGTTCTGCGTACAACAATTAGAGAATTTGTTAGGTCCTCCCGGATTAACAGCCATTCTGTTGTTGGTGGCACTGGCGTTTTTAACTTATTTAAGTGCCGAAACAATAGAGGTGATTCGAAAGGCATTGAACCCCGTGAAGTACTTAACTCGTAAGATTCCTTTCACGGTAACGAATCTCACCCGTCATGATAATACTGCTTCTGCGGTTCAGTTAGAGGAGGAAGATGAAGTTCAGACCATTGACAACACGCCATCTGATGGTGAAGAAGACTCAAAGCCAACAGTGGTAGATTTAACAGATGTATCTAAATTTACAAACACCTCTACGAAAAAATCCAACGGTAAGACTGGTTCTACGCAGCCTTCAAACGAAGACGAGGCGTCGCACCTGACCGTCGAAGTGGCTGCCGAAGATGAGAAAGCGTCTGGCAAGACTCTGACTGCAGAAGAGGTCTTGAAGACGCCTATCAACCCTAAAGAGCCTTTTTTGAAGTATAAATATCCCGGACTTGACTTGTTAAAGAAATACGAGAGCGACAACAAGCCATTGGTAGACATGGACGAAATCAAGGCTAACAATGCTCGTATCGTAGAAGTACTTAACAGTTTTGGTGTTTCAATCCGTGAAATTAAGGCCACGGTAGGCCCAACTATCACCCTCTATGAGATTACGCCAGCCGAAGGAGTGCGCATCTCTAAAATCAGAAACCTGGAGGATGACATCGCTTTAAGCCTTGCCGCATTGGGAATACGCATCATCGCTCCCATCCCAGGAAAGGGCACTATTGGTATTGAGGTGCCCAACAAGAAGCCGACCATCGTATCCATGGAAAGCATCTTGAACTCTAAAAAGTTCCAAGAGTCAACCATGGAGTTACCTTTAGCCATTGGAAAAACCATCACCAACGAGGTATTTATGGTGGATTTGGCAAAGATTCCCCATCTTTTAGTCGCTGGTGCAACGGGACAAGGTAAGTCTGTTGGACTGAATGCCATCATCACTTCCCTGCTCTACAAGAAGCATCCCAATGAGTTGAAGATTGTCTTAATCGACCCCAAAAAGGTGGAATTCAGTGTTTACTCACCTATCACGGATCACTTCATGGCATCAGCTCCAGACAATGATGATGAGCCTATCATCACCGATGTGACGAAAGTAGTGAGGACGCTTAATTCACTTTGCACCTTGATGGATCATCGCTACGACATGCTGAAGATAGCCGGAGCGAGGAATATCAAGGAGTATAACAAGAAATTCATCAATCACCAGCTAAACTTAACCAAAGGACATGAATACATGCCTTACATCGTTGTCGTAATTGATGAGTATGGCGATCTGATTATGACTGCTGGAAGAGAGGTTGAAGCCCCCATTACTCGTATCGCACAGTTGGCCCGTGCCGTGGGCATACACATGGTTATCGCCACTCAACGACCCACCGCCAACATCATTACTGGTAACATCAAAGCCAACTTCCCTGGAAGAATGGCCTTCAAGGTAAGTGCCATGATCGACTCGAGAACCATCCTTGACCGTCCTGGTGCCAACCAATTGGTGGGACGTGGTGACCTGCTTTTCCTCAATGGAAACGAGCCTGTTCGCGTTCAGTGTGCATTTGTTGACACGCCAGAGATTGAAAGAATCAATCAATTCATAGCCAGTCAGCCCGGTCCGGTGTCACCTTTGGAGTTGCCCGAACCTGCTGTTGACGGGAAAACTGGTACCGCGGGTGCCGGAGGTGGCGACATGCAAAGCATTGATCCCTTCTTCGAAGAAGCGGCTCATGCCATCGTCACGAGTCAGATAGGCTCAACCAGTATGATTCAAAGGCGGTTCTCCATCGGATACAACCGTGCGGGAAGGCTGATGGATCAGCTTGAAGCAGCCGGTATTGTTGGTCCCGCTCAAGGCAGCAAACCAAGAGATGTGCTGGTGCAAGACGAAGCTTCACTCAACTCAATCATTGCTGCCATCCATTCAACATAAAAGAAAAAATAAAATGAAAAGATATCTATTTTTAAACGTACAGAGAGTAATTATATTCCTATTTGCAGTCACCTTATATACAAATGCAAACAGTCAAAGTAGTTCGCAGACCCGAAAAATACTAGATAGGACAGCCCAAGTGGTTGGAAGAGCAGGTGGTGCGAGTGCCAACTTCACGATTTCAAGTGCGAAGATGGGAAAGACTTCCGGTACTATTGCCATCAAGGGCAGCAAATTTCATGCACGAACGCCCCAAGCCATGGTGTGGTTTGACGGCAAAACGCAGTGGAGCTACATGAAGAGCACCAACGAGGTGAACATCTCTAACCCTTCGCGTTCACAGCAAATCTCCATGAACCCTTATACCTTCATCAATATGTACAAGGCGGGATATCGACTGAGTCACCGAGTAAGGGGAAACAATTATGAAGTACACATGGTTGCCAAAAACAAGAACAATGGCATTCCAGAAATGTACATCTACATCAACAAGCGAACCTACAGTCCGTCGCAAGTTAAGATTAAACAAGGGGGTAGCTGGACCGTCATCAACATCAGCAACTTTAAAGCCAAGAACCTTCCCAACAGTACTTTCGTATTCCGATCGAAAGACTTGCCGTCTGCCGAGGTTATTGACTTGAGATAGCCTGCATTAAGCTAGCGAACAAGAAATCACCTACCAATATTTAACCACATGAACTCAACGGAACGATCACAGCTGCTAGCAGATTTCAAACAACGATTTGACTTGTTCAAGATGATTTGGCGTCATCGGAAACTAGCCGAGAAACGAAATTTAAGTTTTGAACAAAACAAAGTTGCTAAGTACATCATGTGGGGTATGACCATTTTTGGGCTCGTTTATTTTTGCTTCATTGCCATTCTTTTTTCATTGGCAGCCAATGAGAGCCGCTCCCACACCCCAGTTGAGTTCGTTTGCGGAACAGTTCCTTTCATCCTCGCAGTTGATTTTTTACTAAGATTTGCGTTCCAAGAAATTCCCGCACAGCTCATCAAGCCCTACGTTCTGTTGCCCATTTCGAAGTATGCTTGCATTGAAAATTTCATCGGAACAACACTTCTTTCTGGATACAACTTCACCTGGTTCTCCTTTTATGTTCCCTATGTACTGATGTCGGTCGTCTTCAGTTCTGGTGTTTGGGTATCACTCGGCGTGTTATTCTTCTTTTGGCTACTCATGCTGGTCAATACACAATGGTATTATATAGCACGAACCTTGATCAATGACAGTGCGCTTTGGTGGATATTGGTGGGCGTGGTTTATGCCACCATGGCCATGCCTTGGTACCTAGGTCAGCATGCCAGCCTGGAGCATCTGTTTGACTTTTATACTGACATAGGACATTTCATCACGGACGGGAGCCTTCTCCCCTACCTCGTCCCTATAGTCTTATTGACTCTTCTTATCTCCATCAATCGGCGCATTCAGTATTCACACATCCAGTCAGAATTGATGCATCTAGAAAAAACGAACCTGCACCATGTCAATAAGCTTTCTTTTTTTGAACGGTTTGGACAAACAGGTCTTTACCTACAACTTGAGGTAAAAAATCTATTGCGCAACAAGAATCCCCGAAAAAGCTTCATTACCTCCGTCAGTGTGGTGTTCGTTTTCTCTGTCTTCCTCTCTTTTACAGACATCTACGACAGCGGTGCCATGGTTTCGTTCTTGGGTTGCTACAACTTTGTTGTCTTTGGTGCGGTGATGCTGACACGCATCATGTGCAATGAAGGCAACTACATAGATTGTCTCATGGTACACCAAGAAAACATTCTATCACTACTCAAAGCGAAATATATATTCTACTGTGTCATGCTGTTGGTTCCCTTTCTGTTGATGATTCCAACAGTCATTGTCGGCAAATGGTCATTGCTCATGCTCCTGGCTTATGCAGTGTTCACGGCAGGTTTTCAGTATTTCATCCTCTTCCAAATGGCCGTCTACAACAAGCAAACCTTACCGCTGAACACCAAATACATAAGTAAAGCCGGAATGGAAAACAACTACAGGCAGTTAGTTGTCACCATGGGATGCCTCTTCGTACCCAGCATCCTCATTACCACGTTGAGCGGTTTCATGAGCGAACAACAGGTCTATGCCTTCATGTTGGTCGTAGGCGTAGCTTTCATCGCTACCTGTAAGTTTTGGCTACGCAACATTTACAACAGGATGATGCGCAAGAAATACCAACTGCTGGAAGGCTTTCAAAGCTCACGATAACGCTGACACGCAAATTGAAGAAATAGCCTAAAACTTCTCTGCGGCCAATCCTCCTTCGCTGGTTTCTTTATAAAGCGAAGGTAAGTCGTGTCCTGTTCTCTTCATCACTCTCACCACCTTATCAAACGACACACGATGTTTGCCGTCTGAAAACGAGGAGTATAAGTTCGCATCCAATGCTCGGGTTGCGGCAAAAGCGTTGCGCTCGATACACGGAATCTGAACCAAACCACATACCGGATCGCAAGTCATACCCAAATGGTGTTCAAGTCCCATCTCGGCCGCATACTCTATTTGTTCATTACTGCCACCAAACAATTGGCACGCTGCTGCGGAAACCATGGCACAAGCCACTCCCACCTCGCCTTGACATCCTACGTCAGCGCCAGAGATTGATGCATTGTGCTTGACAGTGTTGCCAAACAGTCCGGCCGTAGCCATGGCATGCAGGATGCGTATATCACTAAATTCGTGTCCCTTGGACAAGTGATACAACACTGCGGGCATCACACCACAAGCACCACATGTGGGGGCTGTGACAATGGTACCGCCAGAGGCATTCTCTTCACTCACCGCCAGTGCGTATGCATATACAAGTCCACGTGTTTGCAAAGATGTCTTGTAGCCCGTCGCCTTCACATAGTAGCCGGGCGCTTTTCTGCGAAGATTCAGCCCACCGGGTAGGACACCTTCACGATTGATGCCTCGTTCCACAGCCGCTTTCATCACGTTCCAGCACTCCATGAGATAGTCCCAGATGTCATCGTCTTCACACATGTCTACATATTCCCAAAAGCTTCGACCATTGGTTTCACACCATTTCATAATCTCCTTCATGGTGTTTAAATGGTACACATCAGGGGTATCGAACAAATCGTCACCGACTTTTCCTTCTGACAAGGCACCGCCACCGACACTATATACCACCCAGCTGCCTAACAGCTCTTGATGTTTACCAAAAGCTTTGAACTCCATTCCGTTGGGATGAAATGGGAGAAATATCTTGGGCTTCCACACGATTTCCAACTTATGGTTCACGCCCAGTACGTCGATGATAGCCACGTCGGTCATGTGCCCTTTGCCCGTTGCGGCCAAACTGCCATAGAGCGTCACTTCATAACTATGAGCATGAGGATATTTCTCCAAGAATATCTTAGAAGCCAATTGAGGTCCCATGGTATGACTACTGGAGGGTCCCCTACCAATTTTATACAGTTCTTTCAACGATTTCATAACTTCACGTTTGTTTATTGATTGACTCAAAACGATGTCTTGATAGCTTCGAAATACAATCTGCTACAAAGGTAGCTATTTTTTCTAATGCTAGTTTGCTATTCCATGAATTTTTATTTATCTTCGCACGAATAAAGGTATAATATGGACATCAATTTGATTCTTCGCATAGTGTCAGCTGCATTGTTAGGCGGCATCATCGGTTTAGAACGCGAATACAGAGCCAAAGAAGCAGGTTTTCGCACACACTTTCTCGTAGGCCTGGGCAGTGCACTCTTCATGGTTGTATCTCAGTACGGTTTTGAACACATACTTGCCACACAGCCAAATGTATCACTGGACCCATCGCGTATTGCGTCACAAGTTGTGTCTGGCATTGGTTTCATCGGTGCCGGCACCATTATTTTCCAAAAACAGGTGATTCGCGGACTCACAACAGCCGCCATCGGTCTGGCCTGTGGAGCAAGCTTGTACGTCATTGCAGTGGCTTCAACAATCATGGTGCTTGCCTGCTTGGAAACGTTGAATTATACGATGAAACGTTTTGGCAACCGAAACATTAATCTCACATTTACCGCTTCTGACAAGACACACATCCAAAAAATCCTGAATCATCTTGACCAAGAAAAGATAACCATCAACTCATACGAGATTCACCCTGAAAAATCTGGCGCAGGAACTGGCTACAACGTCGAAATGGAAATAACCATTAAGCGAGCCAAAGCCAATAACCACATTTTGTCTTTAATATCACATTTTGAGGGAGTTACGATAAAAAGTATTGAGTAAAGCTTTTGCTTTGTTCGGCAGCAAACTATCAATCCATTTTCAAAGTCAATGAGTTTGACATCCAAAGTCAATGCTTTTGATTAGCAATGTCATAGAGATTGGATGCTAAACTCAATGAGATTGAATCCACGGCACGTCAAGCAGTCAGTGGCCGACCAGACGACGTGCTTGGCGGAACGCCACCATTTAAAACTCATCTGTATGGCTGCCAGCGTCTAGCACGCTATCGCAGCCTGTACTTTATTTCGTATTTTGTGCTCTGCCATACATAGGAGAAACGCGTATAGCGGTATATTTTTGGGAGTGACGAAGCAAAAAAAAGGTGCATCAACAGCTTGACACACCCTTTACTTTTTATCTTAGTGGATATAATTATAATTCTAATGCTTCTTATTTAGCGTAGGCCACACTGCGTGTTTCGCGAATGACGGTGATTTTTACCTGTCCAGGATAAGTCATCTCATTTTGTATCTTGGTGGCAATATCATCTGACAACTTCAGTGATTCGGCGTCATCCATCTGGTCGGCACCTACGATAACGCGAAGTTCGCGACCAGCCTGTATGGCATAGGTCTTGGTGACACCAGGATAACTCATGGCAATGGCCTCGAGGTCATTCAGTCGTTTGATGTATGCTTCCACTATTTCGCGACGCGCACCAGGGCGCGCACCCGAGATGGCATCACACACCTGGACAATGGGAGCCAGCAGTGTTTGCATCTCTACCTCATCATGGTGGGCTGCGATAGCGTTGCAGATATCCGGTTTCTCCTTGTATTTTTCGGCCAATTTGCCACCGTATAGTGCGTGAGGCAGTTCACTCTCCTCATCAGGTACCTTACCTATATCGTGTAAAAGTCCTGCACGCTTTGCCTTCTTGGGATTGAGTCCCAGCTCTGACGCCATCACCGCACAGAGATTAGCGGTTTCGCGTGCATGCTGAAGGAGGTTCTGTCCATAGCTTGAGCGATATTTCATTTTGCCTACGATGCGTACTAGTTCGGGGTGCAAACCATGAATGCCTAGGTCTATCACGGTACGTTTTCCCGTTTCGATGATTTCGTTATCAAGTTGCTTCTTCACCTTTGCCACCACCTCTTCTATACGTGCGGGGTGGATACGTCCATCAGCAACAAGCTGGTGAAGAGCCAAACGGCAAACCTCTCGACGAACTGGATCGAACGCAGAAATAACGATGGCTTCGGGTGTGTCGTCGACAACGATTTCTACTCCCGTTGCAGCTTCCAAGGCACGGATGTTGCGTCCTTCGCGTCCAATAATGCGGCCTTTCACCTCATCGTTATCAATGTGGAAGACGCTGACAGAATTTTCAATGGCTGTCTCGGTGGCAACGCGCTGGATAGTCTGTATGACAATTTTCTTAGCCTCTTGGTTGGCATTGAGCTTGGCCTCGTCTATAATTTCATTGATGTAGCCGGCTGCATCCGTACGGGCCTCGTCTTTCAGGCTTTCTACCAATCGGTTTTTAGCCTCTTCGGCGCTCAGTCCGGAGAGTTCTTCCAGCATTTCACGTTCTTGCAGTTGCATTTTTTCGAGTTCGGCCTGCTTAATTTGTAACAATTTCTTTTCATTGTCGATGCGCTGTTGCTGATGGTCTACCTCCTGTTTTCTGCGTCCGAGTTCTTCCTGACGCTGACTCAATCCAATTTCTCTTTGCTTGAGCTTGTTCTCGGTCTGTTGGATTTTTTGGTTGCGCAGTTGAACTTCCTTCTCCAACTCAGATTTCTTGTTCAGGAATTTCTCCTTGACCTCCAACAATTTCTTTTCCTTAATAACCTCAGCCTCTTTATTAGCGGCTGCTACCATTTCATTATATTTTCCTTTAACAATGTAACGGAAAATCGCATAGCCACCCAGTCCGCCAAGAATCAGCGCTACGATGGCAACAATTATAATACTCATTATTTTTAAATTTAAATTTCATTTATAATAACTACATAAATGAAAGAGGTTGGAAGAATCATGCGTAAGCGCGGCAATCCGCACGTTGCACCATACATTTCCGCTTAAAATCAGAACGGCTTAGAAAGATAAATAACTTCCTAGTACAAGAATACACGTTGTGGAAGGTTGGTTTAATCCTTCAGTGCCTCTTCAATTTCAGAAGTTAATTGAGATATGATTTTACTATATGGTGTCACATCATTGCGAGCCGACTCTTTCTCGTAACGCAATGCTATGTCTATCAAAGCCATATAGAGTATATCCTTCTCGCTTCTCTTTGCCTTGAAAACAGAAGCGTAAGTGTTTACAGTATCAGTAATAAGTTTGGCTGCCTTACGATAATACTCCTCATCCTCACGCATGACCGTGACGCTCATGTCGGTATCGTAAACATGCAATCTTATCTGTAGTTTATCTCTATTGTCTCCTGCCATCGCTCCGATTACTTTTCATTCAGTAGCGTGATACATTTGTTGACGTCTCTTATCAGCTTTGACAATCGTTTCTTGGCCGTTTCAAGGTCAGTAGTAGAAATTTCAATCATCTTGGCTAGTTTGAGACTGTTGTAGTCTTTTTGCGCCTGATCCAACTTCGCCTCGAGCTGTTTTATCTTGGCATCACGCTCGTCAACCATGGCATACAAACTGTTGTTCTCCTGTTTTGTTTCCTTGTACTGGAGAATCATCTGCCTCATGCGAGTGGTAAAGAGCGTTAGAGTTTTCTCATTAGCATCCATCGACATACAATTTGGTCACAAATTTAGCGTAATAAATTGACAATCACAAATTATCGGTTGTTTTTTTTGTCCATCACTTTAATCTTAGCCGATTGCGTGAGCAACGCCAAGTTGTCGTAATGTTTTGTGTGATTGATGGTTATTTTTGGTTCTCATTTCCTGGCTTCGGTTCTTTTTTAGCCAGCATTACTACCTGATGAATGAAATCGGTAGTCCACTTTTGTGAGAATCCAAGTCGTTTGTTGTACTGCCGAACAGCGACCACAGCTTTGATGACGCCTGCATCCTTATAGTCATTTTTAGTAAAGATGTCGTTCACGGTCTTTTCTGTCATGGTGTACAATGCACTTTTGAAAATGGACGGCATGCGCAACTTAAGCTTCATCAAGTTTCCGACAAGCATCATCAGCTCTTGGGTGAAACCCTGAAACTGTAGCAAGTAAGGTTGCACATCTTCCAACCTTCGACAATTCTTTCGTATACTCTGATCTATTTCTTTGAAAAAAAGATCATCTGTATGATACATTTCTTTCAACATGTTTTTGCACCGTGCTTTCTCGCCCACTCCCAGCTTATTGTTGACAGTGGGAACATGCAAAGTAATCTTGAACGTCCTGAGGTCGGGCAGCATCTTTAAGTTATTGATACCCAACTGGGCTGCTATAGCCGATTGAAAGTAAACCCTGATGAGTGTCATGTAGTCTTCCATCCCACCAGTAGTGTCATTTCGATCTTTCTTTCCAAATAGTTTTGATAATAAATTTGCCATTATATTGTAAAATTAAATTCATTTCGTAACTAAGAGTTTTTTCCTAAATCTCTACAAAGGTATGATAAAACCATAAATATACAAAACAAAAGAAACAATTTTAGCTGTAGCACTTTCCGCTTTCAATAATTATTTATACCTTTGTACACAACTTTTGAAAAAGTTCAACAAGCATGCCACTTGAGTCCTATTGGTAACAAAAGGCTCCATCTAATCATGCAAGTTGATTGTTCGAGTGATAGCCATAGCAAGTATAATTCTGTTGCGATTATCAGATTAATAACCAAATAGATTCGAAGAATGAAAGGAATCGTTTTAGCCGGTGGCTCCGGAACACGCCTTTATCCCATCACCAAAGGAATAAGCAAACAGCTCATTCCCATTTTTGATAAGCCCATGATTTATTATCCAGTATCAGTCTTGATGCTGGCAGGAATTAAAGAAATTCTCGTCATTTCGACTCCCTATGACCTACCAGGGTTCAAGAGGCTTCTTGGTGATGGGCATGACCTCGGCGTGAAGTTTTCATACGTAGAGCAACCAAGCCCTGACGGATTGGCACAAGCGTTTATCCTGGGTGAAGACTTTATTGGTGACGACTCCGCATGCCTGGTGCTGGGTGATAATATTTTTTATGGATCGGGATTCACCGCTCTGCTGAAACAAAGCTTAGAAGACGCCGAACAAAAAGATAAGGCAACCGTTTTCGGCTATTATGTAAACGACCCAGAGCGTTATGGTGTGGTGGAATTTGACGATCAAGGAAAATGCCTGAGCATAGAAGAAAAGCCCAAAAATCCCAAAAGCAATTATGCTGTAGTGGGACTGTACTTCTATCCAAATTCCGTGATTGACGTTGCCAAAAATATCAAACCAAGTGAACGAGGAGAACTGGAAATCACGACTGTCAACCAAACATTTCTTGAACGACAGCAACTTCAAGTAAAAACTCTGCAACGTGGGTTCGCATGGTTGGACACGGGAACACACGATAGTCTTTCGGAAGCAAGCACCTTTATCGAGGTGATTGAAAAAAGACAGGGATTGAAAGTGGCCTGCTTGGAAGAAATTGCTTTCAAGCAAGGATGGATTGATGCCGAACAACTCAAAAAATTGGCAGAGCCAATGTTGAAAAACAATTATGGAAAATACCTTTTAGACATCGCTAGCAGGACCATTTAACGGGATGGCTGGGAAGGAATGAACAGGAAATAAGAATTTATATTTTAGCTAAAAAAATGGAAGAAGAGATAAAGAATCAGGAATTGGAGAACGTTGAAGGACAAGAGGAGAATTCATTCTTCAATTTACAAACGATCATACAGACACTCATCCTCAACTGGAAATGGTTTGTACTGTCTGTGATTATTTGTCTGGGAGCGGCTGCTATCTATTTGCGTTACACGCCACGCATCTACCAGTCGTTCGCCAAGCTGCTAATTAAAGAGGAAGAAACTAGAAGAGGAAGAAGCTCATTGCTCTATTCATCAAACCTTGGCATGATGTCAAACTCAACGGGTATAGATAATGAAATGGAGATCTTATCTTCCCTGAACCTGGCAGAACAGACGGTGAAAGACTTGAAGCTCTACGTTAAATATACCTCTGAAGGAAGAGTGAGAGACATGGTTATCTATAAGAGTCAGCCCATCAGCGTGGACCTCGATCCTGCCCATCTCGATAAGCTGCGCTCACCCATCTCTATGGTTATCCAGAGAGTAGGCAACACATATCATGTCACAGGAAGTTACAATAGCCCCGTCGAAGGCAGAGGATGGCAAACCACAAACATTGATAAGAAGATTAGCCAACTGCCATCCACAATAGTTACCAAAGTTGGTATTCTATCGTTCATGAACGAAAATGCAGGGTCCATGAAAGATGGACAATCGTTCAAGGTTTCCATTCTCCCACCCAGAAGCGTAGCAGCAGGATACAGAGGTGCTTTCTCTGTAGCACAGAACAATAAAACAACATCCATTGCCCTTCTGGGAGTCAAGGACGAAGTGCCAACTCGCGCCAGCGATTACTTAAAGCAATTGGTCATCTGCTACAACCGACAAGCCAACATGGACAAGAATGAGGTAGCACGCAATACAGAAGCCTTCATCAATAGTCGTCTGGAAAAGATCAGTGAAGAATTGGGAGCTACTGAAGGACAGCTTGAAAGCTACAAGAAACGCAACAGAATGGTAGATCAAGCGATGAATGCTGGTCAAGCCATGCAAAATGCAAACGAGTACGACCAGAAGCTGGCAGAAGCCAATACACAGGTAGCCCTGCTCAACAGCGTACAAGAAAGCATGTCGCAACCCAGCAACCAATATCAGACTCTACCAGCCAACGTGGGCATCTCAGATCCTACGGTGAACGGCTTGATCAGTAAGTACAATGAAATTGCATTGGAAAGAAAGAGACTTCTTCGCAGTGCTTCCGAAACCTCACCAACGGTAACTCCGCTCACCTCTCAATTGGATGATTTGAACAACAGCATCCATCGTGCGATGACCCAAGCAAAGAAAGGACTTCAAATTCAGCGCAACAATGTTGCTTCGCAATACGGCAAGTACCAAGGACAGCTCACTGCCAGTCCAGAGCAAGAAAGAATGCTTACACAGATTGGACGACAGCAAGATGTTAAATCAGGACTCTATTTGATGTTATTACAGAAGCGAGAAGAAAACTCTATCTCGCTTGCAGCAACTGCCGACAAAGGCATATTGATAGATGAACCCGCCAATGGTGGACAAGTAAGTCCTAAAAACCAACTCATCTTCCTTATCGCCTTGCTCTTGGGACTTGGCATTCCTGCACTCATCTTATTCTTAATCAACTTCTTCCGCTACAGGATAGAAGGACACGATGATGTTGCCAAGCTCACCAAACTGCCTATCTTGGGCGACGTCGCCGTGGCGAGTGATACGGCTAAGACAAAAGCCGACATCGTTGTTCATGAGAACCAGAACAACCAGATGGAAGAAATCTTCCGAAGCATGCGAACCAATCTCCAGTTCATGATGAAAGAAAACCAGAAGGTTATCCTCTTCACGTCGAGTACCTCTGGCGAAGGCAAAACATTCAATGCTTCCAACCTGGCTGTCAGCTTCGCACTGCTTGGCAAAAAAGTGATTATCGTAGGACTGGATATTCGCAAGCCACGTTTGGCGGAACTCTTTGAAATAAACGACCATCATCATGGCATTACCATGTTGTTGACCAAGGAGCAGCCTAGTTGGGAAGAAATCCAAAGCCAAATTTTGCCATCGGGCGTGAACAACAACCTGGATCTTCTCATGTCAGGACCCATTCCTCCCAACCCTGCCGAATTAATAGCTCGCCCATCGCTCGACATCATCATCAACCACTTAAAGGAAAAGTACGATTACATTCTCATCGACACTGCTCCGGTTGGTCTCGTCACCGACACGTTGCAAATAGGACGTGTGGCTGACGCCACAGTTTACATGTGCCGTGCCGATTACACACCCAAAGAAAGCTTCGGACTCATCAACAGCTTGGCAAAAGAGAAGAAACTTCCTAACATCTCCATCGTCATCAATGGTATCGACATGTCCAAGAAGAAGCATGGATATTATTATGGGTATGGAAGATACGGAAAATATGGAAGGTTTGGACGATACGGTGGAAAATATGGGAAATACGGATCGTACGGTCACTATGGCAATTACGGTACATACGGCAACTATGCCAACAGCCATTATGGAGACAAGAACGACACGTCCATCAAGCGTTAATGCGCTTGATGGCGTACCAATATCATTTTTATATTTGCCACCATTTAAACTGATTTCAAATAGATGACAATAGCTGTTGATTTTGACGGAACCATCGTAGAACATAAATACCCCGCGATAGGACAAGAGATTCCTTTTGCTACAGAAACACTCAAGATGCTGCTTAAAGAGCATCACAGACTCATCTTATGGAGCGTACGTGAGGGAACACTCCTGCAAGAAGCTGTAGATTGGTGCAAAGAACGCGGGGTAGAGTTTTGGACGGTCAACAAGGACTATCCAGAAGAGGAAGGTACCTCCAACAACAACCACTTCTCTAGAAAGATTAAGGCCGACCTGTTCATCGATGATCGCAACATTGGCGGGTTGCCCGACTGGGGACAAATATATCACATGATACACGACCATAAAACAACTAAAGACTTGATTCGTGAAGCATACCTGCGAGGACAAACTGCCGAAGAGGCCAAGCCCAAAAAGCGTTGGTGGAAATGGTGAGCTATACTACCAAACAACCTGTCAACGAATTACGTAAATAACCTTATCATTCATTTCGGTTAGTCATTTTTTTCTACTAACTTTGCACAAATGAGTGATAAACATGAAAAGATATTTTACGGGGTGCCTCATTGCACTTTGTTGCAGTACAAGCATCATGGCTAAAAGCAAAACGATTGATCTACGCATCATCCAAACCAGTGATGTCCACGGTAGTTTCTTCCCTTACGACTTCATCAATCGCAGACCAAAGGCAGGTAGTCTTGCCCGAGTGATGACCTATGTTGATTCTCTGCGGGAAAAATATGGGAAGAATCTCATTCTACTGGACAACGGCGACATATTACAAGGACAGCCAATCTGCTATTACAGCAACTATGTCAACACGCAAGGTCCCAACATCGCAGCCTCTGTTATCAACTACATGCAGTATGATGCACAGACCATAGGCAACCATGACATCGAAACTGGGCATGCCGTTTATGACAAGTGGATTCGAGAAGTGTCGTGTCCTACCCTCGGAGCCAACATTGTCAATACTCAAACTCAACATCCATACGTTCATCCATACACCATTCTTGAGCGGGATGGTGTCAAGATTGCCGTCCTTGGCATGCTCACTCCGGCCATTCCCAACTGGCTTCAAGAAAAGTTATGGAGTGGACTTCGGTTTGAAAACATGGTGCAATCGGCACGCTACTGGATGAATGTATTGCAAACAACCGAACACCCCGACATCGTCATTGGTTTGTTTCATTCGGGCAAACAAGGTGGCATTACCACCCTAACCTACGAAGAAGATGCCTCCTTGCGCGTGGCAAAAGAAGTTCTGGGCTTTGATTTGATACTCTTTGGACACGATCATACCCCTCACAGCAGCACCGTTCTCAACAGCAAAGGGCAACCTGTTGTTTGTCTCAATCCTGGTTGTAATGCTATCAACGTAACCGACAGCGAAATTAGGATTACGCTGAATGAGAAGATACAAAAAGGAAAGAAAACTCATGTCGTATTACGCAAGCAGGTCAACGGACGCGTGATAGACATTAGAAATGAGCAGATTGACCAAAAATTCATGGAGCATTTTCAATACGACATCAATGCCGTCAACGCGTTTGTCAATAGGAAGATTGGCTCATTTCAACACACTATTTACAGTCGTGATTGCTATTTTGGAAGTTCAGCCTTTACGGATTTGATTCACAATCTACAGCTGAAGGTCACCGGAGCCGACATCTCGTTCAACGCACCCCTTGCTTTTGATGCCCAAATCAAGGCTGGCGACGTGTTTGTAAGTGACCTTTTCAACCTCTACAAATACGAAAACAATATCTATGTGCTCAAGATGACTGGCGAAGAGATTCGCAATTACTTAGAAATGAGCTACGATTTATGGGTCAACACCATGACCTCTCCTGACGACCACATTCTCCTCATTGACAACAAGACCAAGGATGACCAACAACGTTATGGCTTCAAAAACTTCACATTCAATTTCGATAGTGCTGCCGGCATCGATTATGAAGTTGATGTCACCAAGCCAAAAGGGAAAAAAGTTAACATCTTGAAAATGAGTGATGGTACCCCATTCAGCCTCAAGAAGACGTATAAGGTTGCTATGAACAGTTACAGAGGCAACGGCGGTGGTGAACTCTTGACACGTGGCGCGGGCATCTCCATGACCGAATTGAAACAACGTGTTTTGTTCGAGAGCAAACACGATCAGCGTTATTACCTCATGCAATGGATTGAAAAATGTGGAGAAATAAATCCCAAACCCAACAACAATTGGAAGTTTGTACCCGCAGCGTGGACCATACCTGCATTGAAACGAGATAAAATGCTTATCTTTGGACAGCCACAAAGAGAGGAAGATGAGAAATGAAAACCCTGTTTTTTATATTTTGTAAAACAGACATCGTGCTCGAAAAACAAGCAAATGGACTATATACCATACCGCTTGCCGATGAACCTCCCATACCCACTAAGCCTTGGACACACATCATGGATGTGGAAAACCTGGCAGACGGCACTCCTGTTCGGGCATTTCGAATAGATGAACCCATCACCAACAACCCACAATATGAGATGTGTGGACTGCGCGCTTCATTCTATAAGCTGCCCCACGACCTATATTTAATGGCCGGAAAGTGCCACGAGCTGCTCTATTGGGACTTCAACACCAAGTTTTGCGGCGTATGTGGTGGCCCGATGCAGATGCACACCGCCATTTCAAAACGCTGCACCCAATGCGGAAAAGAAGTGTGGCCACAGTTAGCCACAGCCGTCATCGTGCTGATACACCGCGGAGATGAAGTGCTTTTGGTTCATGCAAAAAACTTCAAAACCGACTTTTATGGACTGGTGGCGGGATTCGTTGAAACTGGCGAGACGCTGGAGGAAGCCGTTCATCGCGAGGTCATGGAGGAAACGGGCATCAAGATTAAGAACGTAACCTATTTCAGTTCGCAGCCATGGCCCTACCCCTCCGGCTTGATGGTGGGCTTCAATGCCGACTATGTGAGCGGTGAGTTAAGGTTGCAGCGATCAGAATTAAGCAAGGGTGGCTGGTTCTCTAAGAATAATCTCCCCACCATTCCAGAGAAGCTTTCCATTGCCAGAATGCTCATTGATGCCTGGCTGGAGAAAGACAAAGAATAACAATACTGTAAGAATCTTCAAATTATATCTCATGAAACCATTCACAAAACTTCTTGGCTTCGATACCAAGAACATGAAAATGAAAACAGAATTGATTGCCGGAGCAACCACATTCTTAACAATGAGTTATATCCTCGCCGTCAATCCAGCCATTCTCTCGAGCACGGGAATGGATAAGGGTGCGCTCTTCACGGCTACGGCTTTGTCAGCTGCCATAGCCACCTTGCTACTGGCCTTCATGGCCAAACTGCCCTTTGCACAGGCTCCCAGCATGGGACTGAACGCCTTTTTTGCCTACACGCTCTGTCAGGCTATGGGCTATTCATGGGAACAAGCCCTGGCCATCATGCTCATTGAGGGGCTCGTGTTTCTTCTCATTACCTTTTTCAATGTACGCGAATTGATTCTCGACAGCATACCCAAGAACCTGCGATACGCCATCTCGGCGGGCATTGGCATGTTTATCGCGTTTATCGGACTTAAGAATGCGGGCATCATCGTGGCCAAAGAAGGCACGTTTGTGGGCCTGGGTGCCTTCACCCCCGAGTCGACATTGGGCATCATCGCCATTCTGCTGAGTGGCATCCTGATGGCCCGCAATGTCAAAGGGTCGCTGTTCTATGGCATCATTGCCGCCACGCTCATTGGCATACCTATGGGCGTAACCATGATACCTGATGGCTGGCTGCCGGTTTCCGTACCCCAAGACATCTCTCCCATCTTCTGTCATTTCGACTTCAACGGGTTCCTCAACATCAAGACCCTATTGGTGGTTTTCTCGCTGCTCATCGTCAACATCTTCGATACCATCGGCACCTTGGTCGGTTTGGCAGAGAAAACGGGCATCGTACAACCCGACGGTTCCATTCCAAGAGTGAAAGAAGCTATGATGAGCGACGCCATTGGTACCACCTGTGGCGCCATGCTCGGCTCCTCCACCATCACCACCTATATTGAAAGTGCATCGGGCATTGCTGAAGGTGGCAGAAGCGGAGTGACGTCAGCATTTGTGGGTATTCTCTTCCTCCTTTCCCTTTTGGTATCGCCCATCTTTCTCCTCATCCCCGGTGCTGCTACCAGTGGCGCATTGGTGTTAGTAGGTGTGCTGATGCTCGACTCGGTGAAAAAACTCGACTTGAGTGACGTCAGCGAGTCTTTCCCTGCCTTCATTACCATGATTACCATGGTACTTTGCTATTCCATTGCCGACGGCATCTGTCTTGGCATCTTGAGCTACGTGATTTTGAAGTTGTGTGTTGGCCGTTGGAAACAACTCAACATCACACTCGTAACGTTGGCCATTCTGTTCATCATTAACTTCGTTTTCAATTAATATGAAACATATCAGTTGGGGATTCATAGGATGCGGCGAGGTCACCGAATTGAAATCGGGGCCCGCCTTCAATGAGGTTGAGGGATCGCATGTAGAAGCTGTGTACAGCAGGAGCAAGGAGAAAGTGCTATCGTACGCCGAGCGTCACCACATCAAGAAATGGTATACCGATGCGCAGCAGCTCATCGATGACCCCGAGGTGAACGCCATTTACATCGCTACCCCACCCTCCAGCCATGCCACCTACGCCATCATGGCCATGAAGGCGGGCAAACCTGTGTACATAGAGAAGCCTTTGGCGGCAAGTTATGAAGACTGCGCGCGCATCAACAGAGTAAGCCAGCAGACAGGAGTTCCCTGCTTTGTAGCCTACTACAGAAGATACCTACCCTATTTTCAGAAGGTGAAAAGTATCCTGGATAGTGGGACCATCGGCACGGTGACCAACGTGCAAGTGCGTTTTTCTGTTCCTCCTCGGGATCTGGACTACAGCGGCAGCCGTCATCTTCCATGGCGACTTCAACCCGACATCGCCGGCGGAGGCTACTTTTATGACTTGGCACCCCATCAACTCGACTTGCTGCAAGAATTCTTTGGCGTGATTACGCGGGCACATGGCTATTGTGCCAACCGCGCACACCTATACTCTGCCGAGGACACCATCAGTGCCTGTTTTCTGTTTGAGAATGGACTTCCGGGAAGCGGTTCATGGTGCTTCGTGGGTCATCAGAGTGCGAAGGAAGACAGCATCGACGTGGTCGGCGAGCAAGGCTCACTGTCGTTCTCGGTTTACAACTATCATCCCATTCAGTTAATCACCTCTGACGGCATCCGAAACATCACGGTTCCAAACCCGTCGTACGTTCAGTTACCCATCATCAAAGCGGTTACCGAAGACCTGCAAGGTATCGGTGTCTGCACCTGCACGAGCGTCAGTGCCACGCCAGTGAACTGGGTGATGGACAGAATATTGGGTAAATTTTAACTGCATACCTATTTTGATGCTACACTACACACGATATACACTACTGCTGCTGGTCGTATTTTCGACCCACATGCTGGCTGATACCATACCTGAGAGAAAAGGTTTCTTCAAGAAACTAACCCTGGGGGCGGTCAAGTTTGTGGAGAGTTTTTCGGACGTAGACACCAATTATGTTGAACCACAGCATTACAATTATACCGTGATGCTGCAAAACACCAACACTTACGAGGGCTATCGCTTGCGCAACCACAAAGGACAATCCGTCACTTTGGCACCCCAACCGAGCATCAAGATAGGCCCTTTCGTTGGCTATAGGTGGTTTTTTCTGGGCTATACCTTCGACCTCAAACACTACGACAAGAATAAGGATCGCCAAGAAATAGACCTGAGCCTCTATTCTTCACGCCTCACCGTAGACTTGTTTTATCGTAAAACGGGTAACTTATATACCATCAGAAGCCTGTATATTGATGATAAAATCGACACCAAACCCCTTGAAAAGCAACCGTTCAGTGGCTTCAAATCAAGCGTCAAGGGCTTCAATCTCTACTACATTTTCAATCACCGCAAATTCTCTTACCCAGCCGCTTTCAGCCAATCTACGGTACAACGAAGAAGTTACGGATCACCGTTGGTGGGCATTGGCTATACCAAACACAAGATGAGCATCGACCTGTCTGAACTCAATCATCTGGTCACATCGGTGTTAAAACCAGGGGAAGAGGGAAAAACGAAAGAAGACACACGTCTGACATTTGGTAATTATCACTACTCCGACATTTCAGTTTCTGGCGGATATGCTTACAACTGGGTGTTTGCTCACAACTGGCTGTTCGCCTCATCCCTATGCCTGGGACTGGCGTACAAGCACAGCGTGGGTGACGTTTTGAAAGAACAAACCACTACCCATGATTATAATCTGAAGAATTTCAACGTCGATGCAGTAGGCCGGCTTGGCGTTGTGTGGAACAATACACGCTACTATGTGGGTTCAAGTGCTATCTTCCACGCATACAACTATCAGAAAGGCCAATTTTCAACAAGCACCATTTTCGGTAACTTCAACATCTATGTTGGAGTGAATTTTGGAAAACGTAAACAAAAATAATTTAATATATGCGACTGCTATTTTTACTATTATCTACCTTCTGCCTACAGGTCTTCGGGCAAACCCTGCAATATGAAAAAGCTGACAGTGTCAAGGTTGAGCAACTTCTCGCCTCTGCCCGCCAGCAAGACAAAGGCACAAACATGGTGATATTTTTTGCTCGTCAGTTGATTGGAACACCTTATATTGCCAAAACCTTGGAAAACAACGACCTGGAGAACCTGGTCATCAACTTGCGCGAACTTGACTGTACAACGTATGTAGAAAATGTTTTGGCACTTTTCTTATGCCACAAGAACCATCAAAAGCGTTTTCAAGACTTCTGCCAATTTCTGCGACTCGTCAGATATCGCAATGGAAAAGTGGCTTATCCCAACCGTCTTCACTACTTCTCATCCTGGATAGAAGACAACGTGCGCATGGGCTACATCCGGCATGTTGAAGAGCTTGCCCCGCCTTTCTCGGCCACACAGGTGCTTGACCTGCACTACATGACAACCCATCCGCAATATTATCCGATGATGAAGGGCAACCCGGAGGTCATCTCAGCCATTCGAGAAATGGAGATTGAGCTAAGTGGCAACGAATATCTGTACATTCCCAAGGACAGCATTCGCAATACGCCCCTCCTCAGGCGGTGCATCAAAGACGGTGACATCCTGGCCATGCTCACCAGCCGAAAAGGGCTGGATACCAGTCACGTCGGCATAGCCATCTGGCACGACGATGGCCTGCATCTGCTCAATGCCTCCTCCATTCACGGGAAAGTGGTGGAAGAACCGATGACGCTCAACAAGTACATGAGTAGGCAACGCTCACAAATTGGCATCAGGGCGGTCAGGTGTGCCGGACAGTAAGCACATGAGTTAACGGCTAATTGAAAAGGTCTTTTTATTCAACCTCAAAACACAGGTGTTTACCAGCTTTTTCCATTGCCGTGCAATCTCATTGAGTTTGGCAGTCAAAGTGATAGAGTTTGGTTGTCAAAGTCAATGACATTGGCAGTCAAAATCATGGAGATTGGTTTTTGAAAGAAAAACTATGCAATCAGTAGAGCCGCAGACGGATGAGAAAATAAAAAGAACCCATAAAATAGAGTGGATTCACAGCTATTTTTCGTAACTTTGTCAACACAACGAGAATAAATTATCATTAACAAATAAAAGATTCGAAAATGAAAATTGATCAATTCAATTTTGCTGGAAAGAAAGCAATTGTACGCGTAGACTTCAATGTTCCATTGGATGAAAATGGAAAGGTAACCGACGACACTCGCATTCGTGGTGCTCTGCCTACGCTGAAGAAAATTCTTGCAGACGGCGGTGCAGTCATCATGATGAGTCACATGGGCAAGCCCAAAGGCAAAGTGAAGGCTGAATTGTCACTCAAGCAAATCGTTAAGAACGTTTCAGACGCTTTGGGCGTTGACGTGAAGTTTGCGAAAGACTGCGCCCATGCTGAGAAAGAAGCAGCTGACTTGAAGATGGGTGAAGCCTTGTTGTTAGAGAATCTTCGCTTCTATGCCGAAGAAGAAGGCAAGCCCGTAGGTGTTGAAAAAGGCACACCAGAATACGACGAGGCAAAGAAGGCCATGAAGACCAGTCAGGCAGACTTTGCCAAGAAGCTGGCTTCATACGCAGACGTATATGTAAACGATGCCTTTGGTACCGCTCACCGCAAGCACGCTTCTACAGCTGTGATCGCCGATTACTTTGACACCGACAGCAAGATGCTGGGCTACCTGATGGAGAAAGAGGTGACTGCCATTGACAACGTGTTGAAGAACGCACAGCATCCTTTCACGGCCATCATCGGCGGCAGCAAGGTAAGCTCTAAGTTGGGTGTTATCAAGAACTTGCTTGACAAGGTAGACAACTTGATTATCGGCGGTGGCATGGGTTACACCTTCATCAAAGCACAAGGTGGCAAGATTGGTCAGTCGCTGCATGAAGATGATTTGATGCCAGAGGCTCTCAATGTGATGAAAGCCGCCAAAGAAAAGGGTGTCAACCTGGCATTGTCAGTAGCAACCGTTTGCGGAAAGGAATTCTCAAACGACACCGAACGCAAGGTGTTCCCCATCAATGAAATTCCAGACGAATGGGAAGGCATGGACGCATCGGAAGAGAGTTTGGAGAACTGGAAGAAGATTATTCTCGATTCTAAGACCATACTGTGGAACGGTCCTGTTGGCGTGTTCGAGTTGGAGAACTTCGCACACGGCACTGGTGAGATTGCCAAATACGTAGCACAAGCCACACAAGAGAATGATGCATTCTCTCTGGTTGGCGGTGGCGACTCAGTGGCAGCTGTCAACAAGTTTGGCTTGGCCGACAAGGTTTCTTACGTTTCTACTGGTGGTGGCGCGATGCTTGAAGCCATTGAGGGAAAAACTCTTCCCGGTGTAGCTGCCATTAAAGGCTGAAAACAGCATGCAAGGGATATTTCCTTGCAGACATAAATAAAGCGAAGAGAGCGCTTATCTTGTTTGAGATGGGCGCTCTCTTCATTCGTAGGTGTAGGTTAAAACATACCTGTCGTTGAGATGATAATAAACGGGAACCGTTTGGTTGGCCTTCAAATTGTTGACGTTGACACACCCTTCACTGGCCACTTGGAATGGATGCAGTCGCATGTCCGCATATTGTAACCGGTGTGCAGAGAAGTATTTGAACACCGTTTCCTTGGCACTCCAATGGATGAGCCGGCTTTCTGTGGTGCCAGCCACTTCATCATCACGAAGAAACCGCTTGGCAATGCGGTCTACTCGGTTGCTGTAATACTCGATATCGACGGCCACTTCTTTCGTTCTGCTCAAAATGATGGCCACATAACCCGCAGTATCACTGATACTAATATGATAATCTTGCATTAAAGGTTTGCCATGCGAATCATGATTGATGACGACTTGACAGTTGCCATTCATAGCATATAACAATGCGTAGACCGCCATTTTTTGGCGCTTGAGTCCTAAATGACGATAACCAGAAACAACTTGTTCAAGGTGTGGATAGGCAGACAGAAACTCATCTATGGACTCATCAATCTTCCACAGTCCAAGTTTCACATCCTTTGTCAACTGGCTAATTTTGAGGACGGGCATTGCTATTCGTTTACTTCGGTCTCATCCGTTGCAATGGGATGGACTACCAATTTCACCTGACTGATACGCCTCTCCTCGATTCCCACAATCTCAAAAGTATAATTCTTATAGCTGATTTTCTCGTGAAGATGGAGAAAATCGCCCTTCATCTCTAACAGCAATCCAGCCAAAGAGTCGGCATCACCCTGTACATCATTGAACTCATCATCATGGATGTCTAAGATTTTGAAGAAATCGGACAATGGGGTCTTACCTTCAAACAGGTACGTATTTTCGTTTAATTTAGAAAATGTGCGTTCTTCCTCATCATATTCATCATTGATTTCTCCGACAATTTCTTCCAGAATGTCTTCCAAGGTAATCAATCCACATGTTCCTCCAAACTCGTCAACAACGATGGCAATGTGCACTTTATTCTCCTGAAACTCAGTCATCAAGTCATCAATCTTCTTCGTGCCAGGTACAAAGTAGGCTGGTCTAATGAGGCTCTGCCAACGAAAAGCGGCAGGCTTGTTGAGATGAGGGAGCAAATCTTTGATGTACAAAACGCCACGGATATTGTCATCATTGTCCTGATACACGGGAATGCGACTATAATTGTTTTCGATGATGCACTGCATGACTTCATTAAAATTAGAATGAATGTCTATGTCAACTATGTCTTTTCGTGGCGTCATCACTTCTTTTGCCGTTTCATCCCCAAAACGGATAATCCCCTGGAGCATGCTCTGTTCGTCCTTAATATCTTCTTTGTCAGTTAATTCCAAAGCCTGTTCCAAATCATCCACACTAAGGACATGGTTTTTCCTCTGAATAACCCGCTCGGCTATGACGCCACTTCGTAACAAGATGTTCTCGATAGGCCAAAACAATTTTCGGAAAATAACGATACCATCTACACTATTACGGCAAAACTTCAAGGGATTTTGACGGCTATAAACCTTCGGCATAATCTCACCAAACAACAATAATAAGAAGGTCAACAATACCGTGATAGTCAGAAATTCTAACCAATATGCCTTTGGTCCGAAATGAACAACCGAACCAAACACATAGTTGCACAACATGATAATGGTAACATTGACAAAGTTATTAGTAATTAATATGGTAGCCAATGTACGTTGGCTATCTTCACGCAGCATTTGAATCTTGCGGTCGCGGACATTACGTTCACCGTCCAATGCAGCGAGATCGGTGGGAGAAAGACTAAAATAAGCTATTTCAGAGCCACTTGAGAAGCCAGAAACCAGCAACAACAGCCCTGCCAGAATGGCTGCAAAGATGGCGCCTATTGTAGGGGTCTGAAAGGTGACATCTGATAAAGAGGAGGTTATGATGGAAATATCCAATTTTAAAAAGGTAGTTTAGTTGTGTCATTGGTCGGGGTGGTCGTCTCTGAGGAACCACTCTTCTCTGTTTTATCGCCCGCATCTGACGAGGCGTCACGCTTAGGGGAAAGGAGTTCCATGCTATCTGCTAGCACCTCAGTGACATATCGTTTGATACCACGTTGGTCATCGTATGTCCTATATCTAAGACGCCCTTCAACATACAGTTTGTCACCCTTATGGACATATTTCTCGACAACCTTGGCCAAACCTCGATAGAAAACGATGTTATGCCAATCAGTGTGGTCGGGAACACGAGTGCCATTTTGTAACGTATAGCCGCGCTCAGTTGTTGCCAGCGTTAACTGGGCAACCGCTTGATCGGCCTCAAAATATCTTACTTCTGGGTCTTTACCAACATTACCGATGAGCATTACTTTATTCATGACAATGTACTATTTGATGAAAAATAAGCTATTTCCACATACCTAAATACTTGAAACGGAAGTTTTTGCCTTTCGCTGAAGGAAACTGTGAACGACTATCAACACGATCTTTAAGATAATCAACGATACGGTCGTAACAATCTTGTCCGGAATTGGCCTTGCATCGCGCTACGAACTGTGTATCTCTATATTCATGTTTGCCGGTAGATGGAATCAAAATTACCCTCTTGAAATCAAGCGAGCCCTCATACCAACCTTCATGAACTTCGGTCAAACGCGTCATAGCTGTGGCAGCAATATCCCGCTTGTCAATGGGGCCTGCTGAATGATTGGATGGGTGTAACGCTTTTTTTTGCTTGAAATCGAGCATCGTTTCTGCCGTGGTCTTGATAATGATGAAATATACTCGGGGGCGTACCTTATAACGTTTTGGATAGAAGACGTCGCTTGCAACATAATCGCGGATGTCTGATTCCAAATCCATGTCTACCACTATCTCGGGTATAGAACGCAAAAACTCTAAAGCTTCTTCAACATTATAAACTAATGTCTCACGATCAAAGTATCTTAAATATAAATTCATGAATGAGCATGTTTCTCTAAAAAAAAGAGCGGCAAACGAGACTTGAACTCGCGACCCCAACCTTGGCAAGGTTGTGCTCTACCAACTGAGCTATTGCC
>CAKOVA010000011.1 GCA_934120735.1 uncultured Prevotella sp. | reverse complement strand
CTTGAGTTCTTGTATGGGTTGTGCGAAGAAGCATACTCACCAACTCAAAAACTCACTAACTCACTAACTCAAAAACTCAAAAACTCAAAAACTTAGAAACTTACTTGAACTCATCCCAAGCCTTGATGTCAATATCGTCCATCTTTAGAGTACAGAAGGCGGATATGAACGCACTGGCCAACCTACTGTTTGTAATCAGTGGCACATTGAGGTCGATGGCTGCGCGACGAATCATGTAACCATTGGTCAACTCACGCGGTGTAAGATCTTTCGGAATGTTCACCACCATATCTATTTTATGTTCATGCAACAGTGTGAGAGCCTGCGGTTCTTTTCCTTCATCGCTTGGCCAATATACCATAGTATTATCTACACCATTTTCATGGAGATATTGACTGGTTCCTGCCGTTGCATAAAGTTCGTATCCATGCTGCTTCAACATATTCGCTGCATCCAGCATTTCCGCCTTCTGCTTAGCGCCACCCGTTGAAAGCAATACAGTATGCTTGGGGATGCGGTGGCCAACGCTGAGCATACTCTTCAACAATGCTTGATTGGTATCATCGCCCAAACAACCCACTTCACCAGTAGACGACATATCTACACCCAAGACCGGATCGGCCTTCTGCAAGCGGTTGAATGAGAATTGCGAGGCTTTGATGCCCACGTAATCCAAGTCGAACAGGTTTTTCCTGGGTTTCTCAACCGGCACTCCAAGCATAATCTTCGTAGCCAAATCAATGAGATTAAGCTTCAGTACCTTGCTGACGAAAGGGAATGAACGTGAGGCGCGCAAGTTACACTCGATGACCAGGATGTCGTTGTCACGAGCCATGAACTGAATGTTGAATGGGCCATTGATGTGCAGTGCACTGACAATTTGGCGACTCACTCGCTTGATGCGGCGAACGGTTTCGACATACAACTTCTGTGGAGGGAACTGAATGGTTGCATCTCCTGAATGAACGCCGGCAAACTCGATGTGTTCTGATATGGCGTAGGCCATGATTTCGCCCTTCATGGCGACAGCATCCATCTCGATTTCCTTGGCATTTTCAATGAACTTTGACACCACAACGGGATGATCCTCACTCACGTTGGCAGCCAACTTCAAGAATCTTTCCAACTCTTCCTTATTAGAGCACACGTTCATGGCAGCGCCTGAGAGGACATAAGACGGGCGAACCAAGACCGGGAACCCTACCCTGTCGACAAATTCATTGATGTCGTCCATGGAAGTCAGCGCACTCCACTCTGGTTGATTGATGCCATGTTGCGACAACAGGGAAGAGAATTTAGCGCGATCCTCTGCATGATCGATGTCCTTGGCGGCTGTTCCTAAGATGGGAACATGCTGCTCATCGAGTTTCATTGCCAAGTTGTTGGGTATCTGACCGCCTGTTGAAACAATGACACCATGCGGCATTTCCAGCTCAACGATATCCATAACACGCTCGAAGGTCAACTCGTCGAAATACAGACGGTCGCACATATCATAATCCGTCGAAACGGTTTCGGGATTATAATTGATCATCACCGACCGATAACCTTCACGTCGGATGGTGTTCAACGCCTGTACCCCGCACCAGTCGAACTCAACAGAGCTGCCGATACGGTAAGCGCCCGACCCCAGCACGATGATGGACTGTTTGTCTTTCTCAAACGCCACATCATGGGCAACGCCTGCATAAGTCATATACAGATAATTAGTTTGTGCTGGATATTCGGCCGCCAAGGTGTCGATTTGCTTCACCACTGGCAAGATGCCGTATGACTTTCTGAGCTTCCGAACCACAAGCATGGCTTGGTGCATGTTGGCCATTTCGGCCTCAAGACCTACAGCACGCGCAATCTGGAAGTCAGTGAAACCATAGACTTTGGCCGTACGCAGCAACTCCTTATCCAAGACATTGATACTGGTGCAGCGTTTCAGAGCTTCGTCTATATCGATGATGTGCTTGAGCTTCTGCAAGAACCACTTGTCAATCTTGGTCAACTCGTGTATCTGATCAATAGTATATCCTTTGTGCATGGCCTTGGAAATGATGAACACGCGCTTGTCGGTTGGCTCGCACAATGCCTCGTCGATGTTCTCAATCTCAAGTTCTTTGTTCTCCACAAAGCCGTGCATCCCTTGTCCAATCATGCGAAGTCCCTTCTGGATAGCCTCCTCAAAGTTGCGTCCAATGGCCATTACTTCTCCAACAGACTTCATCGAAGAGCCCAATTCTTTGTCTACGCCACGGAATTTGGACAAATCCCAACGTGGAATTTTGCATACCACATAGTCAAGAGCTGGTTCGAAGAAGGCACTGGTGGTCTTGGTAACGGAGTTTTTCAGGTCGAACAAGCCGTAACCCATTCCTAACTTTGCCGCCACAAACGCCAAGGGATAGCCTGTTGCCTTGCTGGCCAAAGCGGAGCTACGGCTCAACCTTGCATTCACTTCAATAACGCGGTAGTCTTCACTTTCGGGGTCGAACGCATACTGAACGTTACACTCTCCGATGATTCCGATGTGTCGAATGATTCTGATAGACAACTCACGCAGCTTGTGATACTCACTATTTGACAAGGTCTGTGAAGGCGCGATGACAATCGACTCACCAGTATGAATGCCAAGCGGGTCGAAGTTTTCCATGTTACACACGGTGACACAATTGTCATAACGATCGCGAACCACCTCATATTCTATTTCCTTCCATCCCTTCAAGCTCTTTTCTACGAGCACTTGTGGCGAAAAAGAAAATGACTTTTCTGCCAGCTTGTTCAGCTCGTCCTCGTTGTCACAGAATCCACTACCCAGTCCTCCAAGAGCATAAGCGGCACGGATAATCACAGGGTAGCCTAAGCTTTTAGCGGCTTTGCGAGCCTGCTCAATGTTTTCACACGCTTCGCTCTTGATGGTTTTGACACCAATCTCACGCAGCTTCTCCACGAAGAGTTCACGATCCTCCGTATCAATGATGGCCTGAACCGGCGTACCCAGCACGCGCACATGGTATTTTTCGAGGATGCCACTCTTATATAATTCCACGCCACAATTTAAGGCTGTTTGCCCGCCAAACGACAACAGAATGCCGTCAGGTTTTTCCTTTTGGATGACACGCTCCACGAAATAAGGCTGAACCGGTAAGAAATAAATCTTGTCGGCCACCCCTTCTGAAGTCTGAACCGTAGCAATATTCGGATTAATCAACACTGTGGAGACACCTTCTTGACGAAGTGCTTTCAATGCTTGTGAACCAGAATAATCAAATTCACCAGCTTCACCAATCTTCAATGCGCCAGAACCCAGTAGCAGAACTTTCTTTATATTTTCGTCTTTCATAGTTTTCTCTTACTTTATTGTGTCAATGAATTTATCGAATATGAACGAGGTGTCAACCGGTCCTGAACATGCTTCAGGATGAAACTGAGATGAGAACCAAGGATTGGTTTTATGGCGAATGCCTTCATTGCTCCCGTCATTCATGTTCACAAACAGTTCTTCCCAATCGGTTTCCAACGTCTTTGCGTCAACGGCATATCCATGATTCTGACTCGTCACATAACATTTGTTGGTACCAACTTGTCGCACTGGCTGGTTATGTGAGCGATGACCGTACTTCAGTTTATAGATGGTGGCACCGCCTGCCTTTGCCAATAATTGATTACCCATGCAAATACCGCAAATCGGTTTTCGTGACTCACTGATTTGCTTGCGGATGATATTCACCGACTCTTCACACATGTCGGGGTCACCAGGCCCGTTGGCTAAGAACAATCCATCGAACTCCATGTCGGTATAATCATAGTTCCAAGGAACGCGAACCACTTCGACGCCACGACTTAAAAGACTTCGAATGATGTTTGCCTTGACGCCACAATCAACCAATACGACCTTCTTGCCCGCACCTTCATTGTAACGAATGATCTCCTTACAGCTCACCCGGTCAACGAAGTTTACGCCGGCATAATCAGCCTCTGGGATGAAATCGGGATTTTCATCAAACAAAATCTTTCCCATCATGACACCATTCTCGCGCAACACCTTGGTCAGTTCACGCGTGTCTATGCCGGTGATACCCGTCACTTTCTCGCGTTTCAGCCATTCAGAAAGGCTTTCAACCGCATTCCAATGGCTGTAGTAATCGCTGTAATCGGATACAATCAGAGCGGAAGCATGTATTCGCTCGCTTTCCATAAAAGAAGGAATGCCATTTTCCTCCATGGTAAATGGAGGCACTCCGTAGTTACCCACCAGAGGAAATGTAAGTGTCAACAATTGCCCTTCGTACGATGGATCGGTCAAACTCTCCGGATAGCCCATCATGGCTGTATTGAAAACCACTTCTCCAGCCACAGGTGCATCGTACCCAAAAGATTTTCCGTGGAAACGAGTTCCATCAGATAATACAAGCGTCACATTCTTCATTATATCAATTGTTTAATCATGATTGTTTATATTCTTTCTCATAGTAATCAATGAAAGCCTGATTACAGAGCTTCATGCCATTGGGTGTTGGGTACAAACCAGTAAAGTACCAGTCTCCGCGATGATTAGGAATGGCTTGATGCAGACCGTCAATGGACTGGAACACCAACTCTATCGGGGTGGTGACATCTTTCGGACGGAGCATTTCAACGATTTTCTCATTAATCTCTTCCACCGTAAATGGCTCATAAATGTCGCGAACACAATTGCGCATCTCTTCCACAGGCTTCTTCAGTTCGTCCAAACATGCGGCGTAAACGTCACCAATGGTATCTTCTTTACCTTGATCCTTCAGCAACTTGATGGCTGCGCGGAAGACACAAAACTCCTGCAAACTCGACATATCTATGCCGTAATAGTCGGGATAACGTATCTGGGGTGCGCTGGAAACGATGATGATTTTCTTCGGATGAAGACGATCGAGGATGTGCAGAATGCTCTCTTTCAATGTCGTTCCACGAACGATACTGTCATCAATAATCACCAGATTGTCTTGATAAGGCACCAAGCTCTCGTATGTAATGTCATAAACATGCGAAGCCAAATCATTGCGCGAATTGCCTTCGGTGATAAAGGTGCGCAGCTTAATGTCTTTCCAAGCCACCTTCTCCGAACGAACCGACTCAGACAAGATGACCTCCAATTCAGCAGCAGTAGGCACATGTCCTAAGGATTGTATCTTCTGGATTTTCTTTTGATGAACATGCTGCTTGAAGCCTTGTAACAAACCATAGAACGCCACTTCCGCCGTATTAGGAATGAACGAGAAGACCGTGTGCGCCGTATCGTTATCAATAGCCTTTAACACGGCCGGCGTCAAGAGTTCACCAAGCTTCTTACGTTCTTTGTAAATGTCACGGTCAGAACCTCGACTAAAATAGATTCGTTCAAACGAACATGGTGAGTTGCCACGTTGTTCCAATATCTGCTCGATGCTACACTCACCGTTACGTTTGACCAGCAGCGCCTGTCCGGGTTGCAATTCACAAATGTCATCGCACTCCAAATCGAAGGTTGTCTGCAAAACAGGACGCTCACTGGCCAGTACCACCACCTCGTCGTTCTTATAATAAAAGGCAGGTCTGATGCCCCACGGGTCGCGCATGGAGAACATTTCACCCGACCCAGTGATGCCACATACAACGTACCCGCCATCAAAATCTTGCATGGTCGTCTTCAACACATTACTCATCTGCACATGGTCTTCGATGTAACGGGTGATATCCATATTCTCCAATCCTAACGACTTGGCATTCACATAATTGCGCTCAACCTCACGATCCAATCGATGACCCATAAACTCGAGCATCAGGTAGCTGTCGCTGTTGATGCGGGGACACTGTCCCTGTTGTATCAGTTTTTGGAAGATTTCTTCTACATTTGTCATGTTGAAGTTGCCGCACAAACAAAGATTCTTGGCTCTCCAATTGTTTCGTCGCATGAAAGGATGAACATACGACAGTCCTTTCTTCCCCGTTGTAGCGTAACGCAGGTGCCCCATGTACAACTCTCCGGCAAAAGGTAGTTTCTTTCTCACATACTCAATGTCTGTCATGTTCTCGGGTGATTCTTCTTTAAACACTTTCCTAACATGACCAAATATCTCTGGAATGGCATTCTTACCTTCAGCCCGCTCCCGAAACATGTGTTCAGAACCTGGCTCAGAACCAAGTTTGATGCATGCCATGCCGGCACCCTCCTGCCCTCGGTTATGCTGTTTTTCCATCATCAGGTACAACTTGTTGAGCGCATATTGCCAGGTGCCGTACTTGTCTTGGTAATATTTTAAAGGTTTCAACAGGCGAATCATCGCCACTCCACATTCATGCTTTAACGGTTCCATATTATTATCCTCTTATCTGCTAATTGTTGCGTCATGCTGGCTCACAAAATAAAAAAAATGAAGAATATCACAACATCTAATCATGGTATTCTTCATTTTTATTCTGAAAAGCCATTATCCGTCTTCTCTTAATTTCTCAAAATGTTTACTAACAAAGAAGAAATCGACGTCACGATACCAATGAATGAAAACCACAAAGTGGTTGACGGACCGATACCTGCGTTCTTTGCTTTCACGCTGTTAGGCTGTACATATATAATATCATTTTGTTGCAGATAATAATAGGGCGAGTTAATCAAGTTTGCATCATTCATGTTGAGCCGAACCATCTTTTTCTGTCCCGTCTCATCTTCACGAATCAGCATGATGTTATCTCGTTTACCATACACCGTCAAGTCACCAGCCTGGGCCAACGCCTCCACGATGCTCATCTTTTCGGTAGATACCGGAATGACCCCAGGACGATTTACCTCTCCGGTGACCGTTACACGATAGCTCGACATTCGCACCGTTACAATTGGGTTCTCTGTAGCTGCCATGTAAGGCAGTAGCTTCCCTCGAATCATGTCCTGACACTGCGATTTGGTCATACCTTGCACGTGGATGTGTCCAATGACGGGGAAATTGATATTTCCATCATTGTCCACGAGATATCCTTGAAGATTACCAGCACCGTTCGACAACTGGCCTGATGCTCCCACCGTGTTCCCTACAGACAGGTTGAAAGGTGCCGCTGCTGCGGGATCTGTTGTACTCACCGTAATGGTCAGCATGTCTTTTGGCATAATCTTGGCATCATAAAGACCTTTAGATCCTACCAAACTAATCTCATCGATATTCTGAAAATACGGTACATCTTTACCACTTGAACAACTGCCCAGCAGCACAACCATCGTCAATACGACAATTGGTAAAAAGAATTTCTTCATAAGATTGTATCTTTGCTTGTAAACAACCGCAAAAATAATCTTATTTTTTGATACTGACAAATTATTCTATCATTAATTGTTGAAAACATTTTAAGAGGGAAAAATGCACACGCAGGATGTGTGGCCAGACAATTATTCAACTTGTTTTTTATGAAACATAATGTCAATTATCAAAAAAATATAGTAATTTTGCACATTAATTAACAAAATCATGATATTAACATCTAACTTATGAAAAAAGAGACTCTCTTGGCATTTGCGGCCGTAATGGCCATTTCAGCCCATGCACAAGTAAAATTGCCTACATGGCTTAACAACGTGAAACTTTCCGGTTATGGAATGACACAGTATAAATATAGTTCACAGAAGGATGCCGAATCAAACACTTTCAACATCCGTATGGTTCGACTGTCACTTGACGGTAGAATCGCGAACGATTTTTATTGGAAGACCCAAATACAGTTCAACGGCAACACAACCAATCTTGGAAGCAGTCCACGCATCGTCGACGCTTTCGCAGAATGGCAAAAGACCGACTATTTAAGAATCAAGATGGGACAATTTAAGCGACCCTTTAGCTTTGAAAATCCCATGCACCCAATGGAGCAAGGCTTCATGAGCTATGCGCAAACCATACTTAAGCTGACAGGCTTTAACGACCGTGCGGGTGGTCATGCATCCAACGGCCGCGACATCGGTCTGCAGTTGCAGGGTGATTTCCTAAACGACAGCCATGGACGCAAGCTGTTGCACTACCAAGTAGGCGTGTTCAACGGACAGGGAATCAACGTGAAGGATGTGGATCAGAAGAAAGACATCATAGGTGGTCTTTGGGTAATGCCGGTCAAAGGCATGAGAATAGGTGCTTTCGGTTGGACGGGGACTTACGCCCGGAAGGGAACATGGAACGTGGTTGACGAACAGCACAACCCCATCACAACCACCGACGCCAGTGGCAAGATCGTAAACCAAACGCAATCGGGTGTTCGCTCTTTGAGGCAAAATCGTTATGCCTTCTCTGCCGAATATCTTGTCAACGACTGGACATTCCGCTCTGAATACATTCATTCTACAGGTTTGAGTTTTACACAAACCTACCAGAACCCATCCAATGCGACCAATGCCAACATTAATTATAAGGCAGGTGACAAGGCCGATGGTGCCTATGCACTGGTGATGGCTCCAATCATCAAATCTAAATTGCGGGTAAAAGCGCGCTATGACATGTACCGCCCAACAGGAGAATGGAACCAGTCGAAGACGCAATATGAAATTGGATGCAACTACTCGTTCACCAAAAACATGTTGATCAGTGCCGAATACGCCTACACCAACGACCGCTCTTTGGCTGACGGAAACCACAATTACTCCGTCATAGACGTACAAGTGGACTACAGATTCTAAACACATAGGCAATCAACCTGTCTATCAGAGAGTTATAAATGCATAGAGATTGGCAGCCAAACCCATTGAGTTTGGCTGCCAATCTCTTTGACTTTGGACCCCAAAGTCATGTGAATTGCAATGGATGTATAGCCACTACCATTTGACAACACAAATCTATCACTCAGAAGGTACTATTTTCAAGCTGCTGAACGTGATGAAAAACACCACTATTATCGTGTGGAATTCATGATTCGGTACTCACAATAGCTCATGTTCACACAGAGAACCATCCAGTCAGTTTGGCCTTCAGCTTGTCCCAAAGGTTGGTTTTTCTACGCAGAATATGCAGGGATATGATAAGACTGACCGTGGCAAGAAGGCCGCCAACCATCCAATAAATCCATGGATTGTCCACCGTGGTCAGGAAAAAAGTAAGTAGTCCGATGGGCATTTGGATGAGCGAATATCGAACAACCGATGAAGAAACCTGATATTGGTAGGTATGATGCATGAAAAAGAACAATAAACAAAAATCGAAAATAGCCGTTAAGGTAATGGCGACGCCAGTTCCAAAGAGTCCGAATAGCCTATAACCATAAATCACGGCTACGACCAACACCACATTGTACAGCCCCTCCATGAGCAGATAAAGCCTGGAGTTGCCTTTAGCTAAAGGGATGTAGGCAATGGGCAATTTAATGGCCCTCATGTACATAGCCAACAAGGTAACCTGAACCATGGTTTGTATCGACATGAATTCGCTGCTATACAGTAAAGGCAGAAGAATGGGCGTGCACACGATAAAGGCCACCAGCATGGGGGCAACCAGCAGCAAAGATACCTCAATCTGGTTGTTGACAACTTTGCTCAGAGCAGCGCCATTAGCCTTGATGGCAGACAACCGAGGAAAATAATCGGTCTCCATGGAAGAGAAAACAATGCCGGCATAGGTCATCGTCATCATGTAGCCGGCATTATACAGGCCCACGGTGCCCATCGATCCCGCTATGTTGAGATAACGGCGAATCAAGAGGTCAGCGCCACTGCCAATCACACCAGTCAGCACGAATGCGATACCCAAGCGTATCATTCCCAAGCCTTCTGACATCAACGCCGTGTTGAACGAGATGCGAAAGGGATAAAGAAGGTTGCTGTAATGAAGCGTGAGGAGCATCTGGATGAGCGCCATGACGATGAGCGATGGTATGATGGCCGTTTCTCCCCATATATAATACATGGGGATGGAGGTGATTAATGCGCCCACAACATGATAGATAGAGATTTTTGCCAAGGCACTCAGCTTTCTCACTGCTTTCAGTATAGCCAGTTCAACCCGGGTGATGGCAGCCATTCCGATGATGATGGACAACAGAGCAAAATGCAGTGAATGGTCGCCCCAGTCAAAAATCCATCGATCCAACACAGGACTTAGGGCGACACATGCGAACATACCCAGCAAGGATGTGAAGACGCCCCAAGTACGAGCCACAGCGATTTGGTGCTGAATGGCAGCCTTATCACCGGTTTCGTAACAGGCAGACAACTCTCTGACCGCACTCATGCCCAAGCCAAAATTGGTAGAATCGGACACCAATTTGATGGTGGAGTTGAATAAGGACATGAGTCCCATGCCATCTGGCCCCAGGATTAGTGCGATAAGTTTGTTACGGATGATGCTGATCAAGACTATAAAGCCTTCTACACCACCAAACAAACTGGTATACTTTAAAATATGCGTATAGCTGTTGTTACGTCGTTCCACGGTCATCAGTGTTAAAACGACGTCTATGAACATTTATTACTTTTGTCGACAATTATTTTAACATAAAAGAATTATCGCAGCAAATGCGTAAGGTATGAAGAAAACCATTATCTTTGCATAAGACAGGCTTCGCCTTAGCAAAGTAAGTAAACTTTCTATGCCTTCGGCTTGCACTGTCTTTGCATAAAATAGGCTACACCTCGCAAAGTAAGTAAAATGATAGGAAAAACATATATGCCAACTCAACAAATATATTCACAAGGCTTATCAAAAACACCGTTGGTGAGTTTCATCATTCCTGTCTACAACCTGCCTGTCGACATGGTTTCCGAATGTTTGGACAGCATTTTAATGTTATCTCTCGATGACACCGAACGTGAAATCATTTTGGTTGACGACGGTTCTTCTACATCGCTGTGCAGCGATTTAAAGGATTATTGGAATCAAATTATTTATATTCGCCAGCGCAATCAAGGTCTTTCGGAGGCACGCAATGCGGGCATGCGAATGGCACAAGGTAGGTACATACAATTTGTCGATGGCGATGATGCGCTTATCCCTTTCATGTACGAACACTGTTTAGACATCGTACGCTATCATGGTGCCGACATGGTGGTATTTGACCATGTGCGGACAAAACAACCAGGGACACCAACCTGCCATGTGCAGGGACCGATGACGGGAAGCGAATATATGAGCAATGCTAACTTAAGAGCATCGGTATGGAGGATGTTGTTTCAGCAAAAAATTCTACATGGGTTGCAATTTACGCCCAATTTGGCAAACGAAGACGAGGCGTTCACTCCTCTGCTGGTATTGCACGCCGAACAACTGTATGTAACCGATGCCAAGGCTTATTACTATAGAAGACGTGAACAATCGATTACCAACACCAGGAACAAGAAAAACAAGGTAAAAAGACTGAACGATTTATTAACAATTATCACGCAGTTTCAAACACAATTAGACTCGTTTCCACCCATGGAACAGAGTGCCATGCAAAGGCGCATTGCCCAATTGTCTATGGACTATATCTACAACACGGCACTACATACACACAGCATGAAGCATCTACAAAAGGCAATAGAACAATTAAAAGAAAGGGGTTTATATCCATTGCCTGACAAGAATTACACGCATAAGTATCTGTGGTTTAGAAGATTGATACAAACATCAATGGGTCGCTGGATGCTGCTGTTAGTAACATGGAGATGAAAATATTACTTTTAGGCGAATATAGCAATGTACACTGGACCTTGGCTGAAGGCTTTAGTCAGCTGGGGCATCAAGTGACCGTTATCTCGAATGGAGATTTTTGGAAGAACTATCCCCGTGATATCAATCTTACCCGCACGCACGGCAAGCTGGGTGGAATGATTTACATGCTAAAACTGTACAGTATATTACCTCAACTTCGCGGATATGATGTGGTGCAGGTTATCAATCCTATTTTTTTAGAAGTTCAAGCTCATCGAATCTTACCTATCTATCGATATTTGCAAAAGCATAACAAAAAAGTGTTCATGGGTGCCTTTGGCATGGACTACTATTGGGTAAAAACGTGTTGCACCACCATGCCATTGCGCTATAGCGATTTTAACATGGGGCACGAACTGAGAAATACACCCGATGCACTGAAAGAACGAAAAGACTGGCTGGGCACTGATAAACAACAGTTGAACGAATATATCGCAAACTCTTGCCATGGCATTATAGCCGGATTGTATGAATATTGGGCATGTTATCAGCCAATCTTTCCACAAAAAACAACCTTCATCCCCTATCCTATCCGTGTTTCAACAAGCAACGACGTTATTAAAAATAAAGAAGACGGCAAATTAAAATTGTTTATTGGCATCAATAAAGAGCGGTCGGTTTACAAAGGAACGGACATCATGTTGGCTGCTGCACAAGCCGTCGTGCGTAAATATCCCCATCAAGTTCAATTGAGAATTGCCGAAAGCGTGCCTTTCGAAGAATATAAAAAGATGATGAATGGTTCTGATGCCATCCTGGATCAACTATACAGTTATACGCCATCCATGAACGCTCTGGAGGCCATGAGCCGAGGTATTATCTGCATCGGTGGCGGCGAACCGGAGAATTACGAAATACTGAATGAAACGGAGCTAAGGCCCATCATCAACGTAGAACCAACCTATGAAAGCGTAGAGCATGAGTTGGAGTTGCTGGTACAACATCCCGAACGGGTGAAACGGCTACAACAACAAAGCGTGGAATATATCAAGAAGCACCACGACTATGTGCAGGTGGCCAAACAATATGTAGATTTTTATAACAAAAGTTTCACTCCCTAAAACAGTTTTTGTTGTTAATGAGGGAGTGAAACTTAAGCTATAATATCATTTTTTGCAGAGGCGAAGCGTGACGAATCACGCTTTTTATCGTTTCATCAATGATGACATCTGTTTAACTTACATTATTGTTCGTGTGCTTTAACAGCATATTTACAGTCCTCGCTGTTTACAAGCTGTCACACTCTTCTAACCAAAGTCTGCTGGTAGCATCGCTTGGCATGCGCCAATCACCGCGAGGACTTAAGCTCACGCTGACCACCTTCGGTCCATCAGGCAAACATGAACGCTTGAATTGCTGAGAGAAGAAACGCTTGCAAAATACCTTGAGCCATTTCTTAATAGTTTCCTCATCATAATATCCAATCATATTGAGCGAATCTCCTTCAGAGTCTTGTTGCTGCTGCGGTTTGGTTTCTGCAAAAGCTTTCTTGGCCAACAAGAATATCTTGCGAGGACGGAAGCCAAAACGTAAGAAATAATAAAGGAAGAAATCGTGCAATTCATACGGCCCCACCAAATCTTCTGTCTTTTGCTTAATATCCCCATGCTCGTCGGCGGGTGTCAACTCAGGCGAGATAGGTGTATTAATGATATCCATCAAGATACGTGAGGTCTGGTCTTCACAAGTGAGGTGTTGGGCATAGAAACGCACCAAATACTTAATCATGGTCTTGGGCACACCTGCGTTAACACCATACATAGACATGTGATCGCCATTATAAGTTGCCCATCCTAAGGCCAATTCAGACAAGTCGCCTGTGCCAACAACCAAAGCATTGAGCTGATTGCTCAAATCCATTAATATCTGGGTGCGCTCGCGAGCTTGACAGTTTTCATACGTTGCATCATGTACATTGGGATCATGTCCAATGTCTTCAAAATGCTGGTTGACGCTCTTACGGATGTCGATCTCCTTGATGGTGATACCAAGCTCTTGCATCAAATCAATAGCATTGTGATAGGTTCGGTCAGTCGTTCCGAAGCCTGGCATGGTCACACCGATGATTCCTTTGCGGTCGTAACCAAGTTGATCGAACGTCAACACGCAAACCAGCAGTGCCAACGTAGAATCCAAGCCACCACTGATGCCCAGGACAGCGTTACAACAGCCAATGTGCTTGATGCGCGTAGCCAACCCCATCGACTGGATGTTGAGTACCTCCTGACAACTTTCATCCAGTTGTTCTGCATCTGGGAGGAAGGGATGTGGGTCTATCTCACGCTCTAACTTAAAGTCATACGACCGCAGATACGGCAGGCATGGCAGGTAATGGATGGCCGATCCATTGCTGAAAATGGCAAACTGATTAGGGCTCAAGTTGTCAGAAAATCCTCTTTGCTTGGCATAATTATTTACTTGTCGCTGGGCATTGACATACGTTGAGTTGGTTCTGCGCTCTGCTCTCAACATCTCAATGTCTATCTGTGCGGTTTGTATCTGTCCTTCGAACGTAAATCGTTTCCCCTCTGCCAGCAAGGTACCTTTTTCATAGATGAGTCCATTGCCCGCATAAACCAAGTCTTGCGTACTCTCACCAAAACCACTAGTCGCATAGACATATCCCGTGATGGTTCTGGAACTTTGTTGAGAGAGCAGGCTCTTGAGGTAGTTGTACTTTCCAATCAGAGCATCACTGGCCGAGAGGTTGAAGATGATGTCGGCACCTGCCAATGCCAACGTATTACTTGGAGGAACAGGTGCCCACACGTCCTCACATATTTCTACACCGAATTGCACACCGTCGGCAGTAACGAAGATTTGGGGATCTGGGGTCACCACGATGTTCTGTCCGGCATAATGTATGGTTGTTTCCTTCAAATCTTGTGAAGACGCAAACGATCTCTTCTCATAAAACTCACTGTAATCGGGCAGGTACGTCTTTGGAATCACTCCAATGATCTGTCCTTGCTGAATAACCATACCGCAATTAAAAAGCAAATCACCGACAATGATAGGCAGTCCTACGATGACAATGACGTCCAACTCTCGCGTGAAGTCCAGCAAATGAAGTACAGCAGCTTCTGACGCATCTAATAAAAGATTCTGCTGAAACAGATCCTGACACGTGTAGGAAGTGATGCCTAACTCAGGAAAGACGATGATTTCGACTCCCTGTTCTTCTGCCTGAGTAATCTGAGCTTCAGTTTGCTCAACGTTGTACTTGCAGTCAGCCACCTTGACTAGTGGTACAGCACATGCTACTTTAATAAATCCTGATTTCATATTGTATTAATTAAAGTTGTTCATATTATTTGACCAGAGAAAGTGGAGGCAAGTGAAGTTTATCAGCAAATTCGTTTTTATTGGAAAGAGTAATGTCTGTTTACTCCCATTAACTCCCCTCGTATCTCCTGTTAACTCCTAAACTATACTGTGAAGCTATTATCCGTTTACTCCCATTAACTCCCCTCGTAACTCCTGTTAACTCCTAAACTTATACTGTGAAGCTATTATCCGTTTACTCCCATTAACTCCCCTCATAACTCCTTTTAACTCCTCTTTATTTAATCGTCACCTGCGTGGCTCCGTAACCATATTCCTGGAAACTTGCGTCCTGATATGGATATTTCTTGTAGCGATAATTCAGGTCGTTGATGAGCGCTCGCCTCAGCACACCCTCACCTTTACCATGGATGAAGATGATTTTTTGCCCCTTCTTATTAGCATACTCAGCTAAAGTATCACGAAACTTCTTCAATTGGTAATTCAGAATATCCGTGGCACTCATGCCAGCAGTAGAGTCCAACAACTCGTTGGCATGCAGGTCAACCACCAGAAGATTGTCATCGTCCCGATGCTTCATCACAAAAGGATTTCCTTTCCGTCGCTTGTCATCGTACCGGCTCATATATGTATCGGCCTTTGCTTTTGCCGACGGTGCAACTTTGGTGTGATCTTGTTCAGCCTTTTGATACATCTCAGCTTTCAAAGCTGTTGGGTCTACAACCAGCGGCCGCGCGGTTTTATCATTTTCGATGACGGTGTACAACAAGGCTGGCTGCTCAAAGAAGTCGTTCTCTTCGAAGGTATGAAGCTTGTAGAACTTCACTGGATCGACCCTGAACTGCACATCCACGACAGGCTTCAAGATGAATGGTTTCTCACGCTTGTAGGCTATCAGCTGGATGGCTACCCGACCCAATTCATTTAAATCCTCACGACCAAACTCCTCGATAAACTCTTTTGTATTAGGTTCTACTTCCTGCGTTGCTTTTAATGTCCAGCTCTGTCCTTCTGCTGCAAGGTAAGTGAATCGAACATAATAGTTGCTGTCGTTCACGAAATAGCATTCGAATCTCGTATGGGTCACCTCCTTGATGTCCAATGGTACAAAGGCCAGATAGCAACTAAGTTGATTGCCACCTTTACGTTCTTCCACCGGAACACGGAAGGTAATCTCCTTGTCAGCCGGGTCTTGCTCTATCTCTTCTTCCTCCTCATCCATTTCAGCGTGGCTGATGGCCTGCTTCACGGAAGAAGGTTTCGGTGAAAGAGAACTCACAACTTTGCTGGTGCTATAATCGTCTTCCCGAACAAGCACCACTTCATTGATGGGAGTAGGAATCTGAAAACCATCTTCATCCTCTACCAATACGATGTTTTTTCCTTGGAATCCTGCGATGATACCACCGCCAGACTCACTGAGAAAACTTACTTTATCACCTATCTTCATCTTATAAAAAAATGTAAATATCCAACATGTTTATTTCTATTTGTCCTGTCAGACGTGTCCAGCACATGGCCGTTCAACGATTATACTGCTGTCATCCAGCGTAACATCGAGTGGTAAACTCGATTAAGGAATCAGCAAACTGCTGTCTCCATAGCTAAGAAAGCGGAAGTCGTGAGCCAGCGCATAGTCGTAAATCTTCCGCCAGTCGCCATGAACGAATGCACTGACAAGCAACAACAGCGTGCTCTGTGGTTGATGGAAGTTGGTAATCAACATCTTCACAATCTTGTATTCATAGCCTGGTGCGATGATGATTTGGGTTGAACTGTGCAAGGCTCCCAATTGATTCCGCTTGAGATAGTCGAGGACGTTTTGTATCGCTTGCATGGGTGTGATGCCATCTATCAATCCCCCATCCAACTGTTCCGTCGTTCCATCCTCTCGCATTCTTTCGTAGGGTGCCCATTGATTGACATGTAACTCGGCTTCTGAGGCATCGGGATGTACCGACAAATACACCCCCATGTAATACAAACTTTCCAATGTCCGCACACTGGTTGTACCCACTGCGATGGCACTAGCATCGTGTCGCAACAGCTTCTCCAACGTTTGTTGGTGTACGCAGATGTACTCGGTGTGCATGTCATGGTCTTCTATCTCTTGACTCTTCACGGGTTTAAACGTTCCGGCTCCGACGTGAAGGGTTACCTCTTCCCTGTCGATGCCATGCTCGTCTAACGACTTGAGCACATCGTTGGTAAAATGAAGACCTGCAGTTGGAGCTGCAACCGACCCTTTTATCTTAGAATACACGGTCTGATAAGTGGTCTTGTCGCTCTCTTGTGTTTCTCGATTGAGGTAAGGAGGAATGGGCAGCTCGCCCATATCTTCTAATATTTCGGAAAAACTAATATCTTCTGCATCCCAATCAAACTCTACCCAATGATGAGTGGCAGGTGCGGACAGCAGTAGATTTCCCTCTGTGTTATCATCTTTTTGCTGACTTTTCCTGGTTATAGTCAGCGTAAGACTGCGACCCTTTATTTCATAAGATCGAGAAAGAGGCCCTTCTTTCCATTTCTTCAAATTGCCAATCATGCAGTACCACGCACAGTGCCCCCTTGTCTGGAAAATCTGTTCATAGTCGGTTGGAGCGGCCGGTTCCATCAAAAACACCTCTATTCTAGCGCCCGTACTCTTCATGAAGTACATTCGTGCCTGGATAACTTTGGTGTTGTTGAAAATCATCAAAGCCCCCTGTGGGAGATGATCCTTCAGATGATAGAACACATCCTCGCCCACTTTGCCTTGATTGTACAAAAGCAATTTACTGTGATCGCGCTGTGCAATAGGAAATTTTGCTATGCGATTATCGGGCAAATCGTATTGATAATCACTAATATGTATATGTTTTGTATCCATTTATTTCTTCGTTCTTTCCTTCATTAAGTAAACAACACTAATCCTCTAAATATAGCATACATGAACGACAAAGACATCACTAAGATAACAAGATGAACGTCCTTATAGTTATACCCCGTTTGGGTGTACTGACTTGAGATGTAATTCGCATTCGCCGAGAGCTTTCGATTCACCCGACAATACATCCAATAGGTACTTAACCCTACGACGGTTGCCCAAGCAAACCCTACCAGAACGTCACTTGGATAATGAACACCTAAGTATAGTCTAGTATAGGCATTGAGCAGAGACCATGTGATCATAAAGAAGCTGAACAAACTACTTCTGACTAACAGACAGAGAAACAGGGCAATAGAAAACGTGTTGGACGCATGTCCTGAAAAGAAACTGAAAGTCCGCGGACGATATTGGTCAACCACGTCGATTTGGTATTTCAGCATCGGGTCGTTACAAGGACGAATCCTACCCACCAATGGTTTGATAAAGGCATCGGTCATTACTGATGAAAGTAGCAAGCACAAGGTGGCAAAACCAATGACGAGAAATATCTGTGTCATCGTCTCATTGTTCTTGATAACAAGATAAAACAAGGCGACATACAGAGGAATCCATGTCACACTGGACGTCAAGGTCATCATCATTCCATCTAGAAACAATGAGTCAGAACCGTTCAATGCAAACAGCAGTTGATGATCCAGATCGGTTAATGCTTGTATATTCAACTTCAGGATGCTGTATTAATAATGTATTATATTTCTTCTATCTGACGGGTTCGCAACCACCCTTCTCTCCCATCAGCTAGGCGAATGCCACGCCAATCTTTGAGTCCTTTGTCTGTGATGTCCACCTTTGTACCCTCATGGATGACAAACTCATCTGCACTTCCATTAGCTGGTGTCTTCTTGACTGCGACGGATGGAGCAATGACAATGGCTGCCGTCCTGTTTTGAAGATTATTCTTCTGCTGATAAGCAAAGAAGTTACAGAAAACAAAGAGGATAAAGAACAAGCATCCGCCATAAAAGCCAATCTTTCTCAACAACTCGGTGGGACCAAAGAGAAACATGAGTACTAGCAACAACACCAATACAATGGACACAATTGCCATGACAGCCCAGTTGTCAACACTCGTAAAATTGACCAATGAGTGATACCAAGTAACGAAGAACATTTCGCTCTCTGGAGTAATCTTATCAATGGTTTTTGAGCTGGCAAACTGCAAATTGAAACGAATGTCATCGTCACCGGGAGACAGCATCAGCGCACGTTCGTAGGCAAGGATGGCCTGGGTGATATTATCCGTACGATAATATGCGTTGCCCAAATTGTAGTACAAGTCAGCATTGACGCCTTTTTTGAGCAATTCTTCATAATCCTTGATGGCCTGTTGATAATTGCCTCGTTTATATTCGGTATCGGCGTTCTCCTTGGTGATGGCCGAAGCAGATAGGGACACAATTGCCATCAACGCACACAACAGGAATGTTTTGCCATGAACAGTCGAATTGTTTTTATGTTTTGAGCTCGTTTTCATCACATTTTCTATTTCCATAATCGCGGTCATGGCTGAGTCAATCGTCTTATTCATATTACCCGATGGGTCACCTGGAGCATATCTTTCAAACTCACATTCATCCAGTGCCGAGATAAATGTATCGATAGTTTTGCTATCAACAGCCTGTCGTTGCAAATTGTCAGCGATGTTCTCACGTGACAACTGTTCAACTGGCATGTTCAATTTATCACTAACATATCCCCACAAGGCATGTAACACCTCATCATAGAACTCGGCTTGTTTTTTTTGTTCCATGAGGTTTCTGGCTTTCTTCAGTCGCTTAGTTGCTACTTTGTTGGCTTTCTTACCTCGCATTTTCACAATGTCTGCATGATCTAAAGCGCGTTTGCGGAACACCACCAACAAGATGATAAATGCCAACAGCGGCACCAATAAGCTCACCCAATATTGCGGAGAACCAAAGAAGAACTCATCAACACGGTGCATTCTCACCTTCTGTTGCTTAAGTCCTCTGATGTCGTTAGCCTTCTCCTGTCGATAGTCAGCAACCGAAGAACCTTTGCCATCACCCTTCTTCACGTTTATCTTGAAAGCCTGCGTCTTGATGGTTTTGTAAGCATTCAGCCCCGTGTCATAATAAGTAAACGCAATGGGAGGTATGTCATACTGTCCCTGATTTCTGGGAACCGCCAGGATGTCATAAATCATGTTGCCTTCAACTCCATTTGCCGTCAATTTGGTTTTATCCGTTATCTTCGCATCATACTTGTCAAAGTCTTTTGGAAATGCAACGTCTGGCTGTTTAATCAGTTTCAGATTACCTACGCCTCCCACAACTACACGAAGGGATATAGGTTCGCCAGCTTTCACTTCCGTGTGATTGACCGAAGCTGAAAGGTTGAATTTTCCCACCCCACCAGAAAAGTCTGATGGACGCTTAGGCAATGGGTCTACCTGCACCGTCAGCCCCGGAGCCACGATATTGCGTTTTACTTCCACATAACCAGAGCCTCCGTTGAAGAACGCTTCAAAGGGATCGACGGCCCTATTCTGCTGGACAACGATGCCTTTGAAGGTGATGCTTGGTATCTCTAATTTTCCCGTTACTTGCGGATACATGACATACTGACTCCAGGTAACACAGCGATAGTTTTTCCCGTTGACCTTTTCTACATGGAAGTTTTTCTGTTGTGGCAGCTTGATTTCCTGCGTGTGAAAGCCTGTCAAGTCGGGCATCTTACCCTCCAGTTGTGTCAAATCAACAAGCGTATATACTTTATAGGTCAGCAGGATGGGTTCCTGTTCATGCACTCTTCGCTTGTTGGCACTCACCTTGATGAACAAATCGTTACCCGATATCTTGCTCCCAGCCTTTCTCATTTGTGCCTCCCCAGCATAGTCATCGTGCATCTGAGGCGCACCATTGTTCTGTCGTGCGGTACCTGACACAGTCACTTTCGCCACTCTCGACGTAATGGTCTTTCCGTTGATGCGTGCACGTGCTGCTGGTATGGTGTACGTACCGTTCTTGGAGGCATACAACGTATAGGTGTATGTGATAGAAGACGAACTGCTGGTATGACCGTTGACCATCTGAAAGCTCGACTGGCTGGATGTGTACGGTCCGGCAATCACCTCGATAGCATCAGGAATGTTACCAGCTCTGAAATCGTCTACCTCTTGTGTGTTGATGGTATACGACAGCCTGAAGTTCTCTCCTACTGACACATGAGATGGCACCGACACGGTGATGGATTGTGCGTTGCCAACCAGTGGGCACAACGCACCAATGAGTATGGTGATAAATATATAATTGAGATATTGCTTCATCCTTTTCTTATTCATCCTTTTAATCACGTGTGATTTACCAATTCTTCTTCAGCTTTTTCTTGCCCGACTGCCGCATGGCTTTCTTCATGCGTTGCTGTGTGGCCTTTTCTTGCTGCGTGGCGGCATTCAAGAGTTGCTCAGCATTTTCCTTACTCATCCGATCCTTCGGCTTGTTCTTTTGCTGTTGCTGCTGGTCCTGTTGCTTTTGTTGCTGATCATCTTTCTTCTGTTTGTCCTTACCTTTCTGATCATCTTTCTTCTTTTGTTCGCCACCATTCTGCTTTTGATTCTTCTGTTGGCGTTTGCAAAGAGCCAGGTTGTAGCGCGTCTCGTTGTCATCCGGATTGTTACGAAGACTCTCTTTATAGGCTTCAATCGCCTCTCCATACATTTGATGATTCTGACAAATCACCCCGATGTTATGGAATATCTTCGCCTTTCTGGATTTACTGCTTTCCAACTTCCCCGCATTTTCATATTGCACAATCGCCGCAGAATCTTTCTGCTGCATCATCAGCGCACATCCAAGATTGTACAAAGCTTGTGGATTTTGACCATTTTGCGCAATGGCTTTACGATATTCAGCTTCTGCCTTGGCGTAGTTTTGCGACCGATACAGCTTATTGCCCGAGCGAATAAACTGCCGGTCACTCTGCGCATACACGTTTGTCACGCACAAAGCCATGACAAACAAGCCCAGCATATATCTGATTAATGTATTATTCATCCTTCTCTATTCTCCTTTTTTTTGAACAGCCGAACCTTACTCAGCATTGGATTTTTGCTTTCCAATATGCATATTTCAAGTATCAACAATAGGAGAGCCAGAATGGCAAAAGCCTGAAACTGCTCGTCATATTCACTATAAATGACACTGTTGGTTTCACCTTTCTGCAGTTTAGCCAGCTCGTCATTTAATTGCTTCTGCGCATCACTCGTGTTGTCAACGTGTATGTAGGTTCCTTCACCAGCCTTAGCCACTTCTTGACACATCTTCTCGTTCAAGGCTGTCATAACGGTTTGTCCCGTATCATCAGTCATATAGCCACCGTCTGGTGTTGGAATGGGAGCACCTTTGGTTTCACCTACACCTAATATATATACGTTGATGCCTTTCTTCCGAGCTTCTTTGGCTGCCTCCAACGCCTCACCTTCATGGTCTTCACCGTCGGTGATCAAGATGATGGCACGCCCCACTTTATCTTGTTGCGTGAAGCTACTCATAGACAAGCGGATGGCCTGCGCTATATTTGTGCCTTGGGTGGTGATGAGTGAAGGATCGGCATTCTGCAGAAACATCTTCGCACTAACGTAATCACTCGTAATGGGCAATTGCACAAAAGCCTCTCCGGCAAACACCACAAGCCCTATTTTGTCGTTGGTAAAGTTGTCCACCAAGTTTTCTACCATCAGCTTACTCTTGGCCAATCTTGACGGAACCACATCTTCTGCCATCATGGAGTTTGAGATATCCAAAGCGATGATGGTTTCTATGCCTCTGCGCTTCTCGTTGGATATCTTCGACCCCATCTGTGGCCGGGCAAACATGATGATGAGCAAAGCCAGTGCAGCCTGCAACAACCAGAACTTGACAGACGGGCGATACTTCGAGGTGTCGGCCATCTGCAACTTCAAGAGTTCGGGGTCACCAAACTTCTTTAATTTCTGTCTTCTTCGGCGGTAGTCCACAAAACGAACCAATGCTAATAGTGGAATCAGGACTAATAGCCAAAGATATATCGGGTCTTCAAATCTTACCATATACTTTCCGTATTCAACATATTATACAACTTATACAGCCGTCGTACGTTTTTCACGCGAACAAGTTTGACGAGTTGCGCCATAAAACCTTTAAGGAATACGGCGCAAAACCGTATTTCTCAGCAGCAGTTCCAACAGCAAGCTGATGATAGCCGCTAAAGCAAACGGCTGAAAGGCTTCATAACGCTTGGAGAATTTCTTGACTTCCATCTTTGTTTTCTCCAACTTGTCTATATCGTTGTAAATCTGTTTCAATTCCTTGTTATTGGTTGCCCTGTAGAAGTTGCCTTCCGTCACAGCGGCGATGTCACTCAAGGTCTTTGAGTCTATCTCCACCGGAATGTTCACATATTGTGTCGTCCCTCCCACATTCATGGGATAAGGAGCCACATTGTTGGTTCCTACGCCAATGGTATACACCCTGATGCCCAAGCTCTGGGCAATCTGGGCACTGGTCATCGGCGAGATGTCACCCATGTTGTTGCTGCCATCGGTGATGAGAATCACCACTTTACTCTTGGCCTTGGAGTCTTTCAAACGCGAAACAGCGTTGGCCAATCCCATCCCTACGGCCGTACCATCAGAAATCAATCCACGCGCAGCGATGTCTGTACGAACGTTTCGCAACAGGTTCAAGAGCGAGGCGTGATCGGTTGTCATAGGACATTGGGTGAACGATTCTCCAGCGAATATCGTCAGTCCGATGTTGTCATTGGGCCTGCCTGAAATAAATTCGGCAGCAACATTCTTGGCCGCTTCCAATCTATTGGGTCTCAAGTCCTCAGCCAACATAGACGTAGAAACGTCCATGGCCAGCATGATGTCAATGCCCTCGACAGACCGTTGATCCCATGAGTTGCGCGTTTGTGGCCGAGCCAGCACACACACCACCAGGATGAAGGTGACGCACCGAAGCACCATGGGCAGATGAATCAGCCGCATTCGCCAGCTTTTGGGTGCGAACAGATAAGCATGCGTGTCGCTCATTCGCATGGTTGGCTCACTCTTCTTACGATAAAGGAAGTACCATACCACATAGGGAATGAGCAACAACAGCAGCAGGAAATATTCTTTATTTACAAATTCCACGTTTCATTCATTTTAATGACATCACATCCGCTCCCAATCAAATCACCAGGAGATAGACATGATAGATGACATAAACCAGCAGGCCCAGCACACCAATGCCTATGACCGCGAGTAAGGTCTTGATTGTCATTCTGTTTTTTTGCTTACGCCTGTCACTCTCATCGAGTTTAGGCACGATGCGTTCTTCGGTAGGCTGTCCCTCAATCTTTGTCTGATCAATGAAATTGATGGCATTGACAAGGTTCATGTCATTTTCGTTGATGAGCGCCTCGTGCTTAGCGAATTTCACCAAATCGGCCGTTTCGAACAGTCCCTTCAGCTCGTCCATCATCTTGCGGTCACCGTTTTGTTGCAAATGGTAGATGATTTCAGTGGTGGTCATCTCCATAGCGTTGAAGCCGAAACGTTCCTCGATATACTTCCTCAACGTGTCAGTCAGCTCGGTATAGTAAGTTTTCTGATCGGTTGAGGTAGTCATCTTTTCCTCTTTCAACTTCTCGATAGCCGTAAGGGCTTTCTGATGAGGAGGTATCTTCTTGACGATTTTAATTCGGGTAATGATGGGCTTGTTGTTCTTGAGTCTGAGGTAGAGATAAAATCCTAAGATACAGAGTACTAACATGAGTACGCTCATCCAAAAGACAGGACTCCATTCACTCCAAAGGAAAGGATTGTCCTGTACGTCCTTTGGTGGGAAAAACTGGTTGGGATGCAGCGTGTCCACATCCATGGTAACCACCTTCAACGCCAAGGTTCCACCCACATATTCCTTTCCATCAATCTTTACTTTCTGCCCGGGAATGGCATATAGTTTTTCATCAAACGAGGTGATGGTATATTTCTTGGACACCTTCACGAAGTGGTTGTCCAACGCCGTGGTATCGGCATCCGAAACGTCAATGATTTCTACTCCCGGAACTAAATACTGTGAGGGTTTGAGGGATGGAAATTGAATCTTGGCACGCTCATGAGCCGTCACGTCAATGGTCAGGTGAGCCTGCTGCCCTATGAAGATGCCAACCGAATCAATCTTTTGTTCGACGGCCGTTTGGGCAGACATGCTTGTTTTGCACAAAAGGCAAAGCAAGATACCAACGATATATTTCATGTTTACATTCATTCTTATATGGTATTTACACACCAGATAGATGGTTTGCACACCACAGACAAATTCTTTAAACGCCACGCTGTGCAAAAAGTCGCATCATGGCCTTCACATAGTCCTCATCTGTTGCCACACTCGTCCAGTCTACCCCACTTTTGGCAAACGTTTGCTTGAGTTGGGCATTGCGTTCCATCCAATAAGCCGTATGGGCGCGGCGCAGTTTGGCCGACGAGGTGTCTATTATCATCTCATGCCCCGTCTCTGCGTCACATATTTTCATCAGGCCAATGTTTGGCAGGTTTTTGGCACGTGGATCGTATATTTGCACGGCAACCATGTCGTGTTTATGGTTTGCAATGTTCATGGCATGCTCAAAGCAATCGTATTCCTTGGCATCGTGACGGATGTAGAAGTCGCTTAACACGCAGGCCGTGCAGCGTCGTTTCATCATTCGCGTGAGGTATTCTATGGCCATGGCAACATCTGTTTTCTTGCTCTCTGGCTCAAAATCCAACATCTCGCGTATGATGTACAGAATATGTTTGCGCCCTTTCTTAGGCGGGATATATTTCTCTATTCTGTCTGAAAAGAAGATTACACCAATCTTGTCATTGTTCTGTATGGCGCTAAAGGCAAGTGTGGCTGCAATCTCAGTGGCCATCTCTCTTTTGGTTTGCTTCTTAGTTCCAAAATCCAAAGAGCCGGAGACGTCGATAAGCAGCATCACCGTGAGCTCGCGTTCCTCTTCAAACACCTTGATGTAGGGACGGTTAAAGCGGGCGGTGACATTCCAATCAATATCACGGACATCATCACCAAACTGGTATTCTCTCACTTCCGAGAAAGCCATACCATGCCCTTTGAAGGCAGTGTGATACTGCCCTGCAAAGATATTCTGACTCAGTCCGCGAGTCTTGATCTCAATTTTCCTTACCTTTTTTAAGATTTCACTTGTATCCATATTCTTCATCCAGTAGAACCATGCCCTTCAGGGTTGTTTCTCATCAGACGCGACTGTCTGTTCAAGTTGTTCCTCGTCCCGCTTTATGGCACTTCTATCTTGTTGATGATTTTCGACACGATTTCCTCTGATGTCATGTTGCTGGCTTCAGCCTCGTACGACAATCCGATGCGATGACGCAGCACGTCGTGTGCCACAGCTCTCACATCTTCGGGAACAACGTATCCGCGATGTTTGATAAAGGCGTATGCACGAGCAGCTTTGGCCAGGTTAATCGATGCACGCGGCGAACCGCCGAACGTAATCATGCCTTTCAGTTCAGGCATCTGATAGCGTTCGGGATATCGGGTAGCAAAAACGATGTCAGCGATGTACTGTTCAATCTTTTCGTCGATATACACTTCGTTGACAATGGTACGAGCCTTGAGAATTTCCTCGGCAGTGGTCACTGCGGTAACCTGCGGCATGGCGCCTTGAAGGTTCTCACGGATGATGAGTTTCTCCTCTTCCAAGGTAGGATAATCGATGACCACCTTCAGCATGAAACGGTCTACCTGAGCCTCGGGGAGCTCATAAGTACCTTCTTGCTCAATGGGGTTTTGCGTGGCCATCACCAAGAACGGATTGGGTAACTTAAAGGTGTTTTCACCGATAGTCACCTGGTGTTCCTGCATGGCTTCCAACAAGGCACTCTGTACCTTCGCCGGGGCTCGGTTAATCTCATCTGCCAAGACGAAGTTGGCGAACACCGGACCTTTTTTCACTTGAAACTTCTCTTCCTTCTGCGAATAAATCAGGGTACCAATCACGTCTGCAGGCAACAAGTCGGGTGTAAACTGAATTCGACTGTAGTCTGCTTCTATCAATTGGGCCAGCGTTTTGATGGCCAGTGTTTTGGCCAATCCAGGAACACCTTCCAACAAGATGTGTCCATCGCTGAGCAAGGAAATCAATAAAGAATCAACCAAATGTTTTTGACCGATGATGACTTGATCCATACCTCGAACAAGGTCGGTCACAAAACCGCTCTGTTGTTCTATCCGCATGTTTAACTCACGAATATCAATAGCTTCTGCCATAATTGTGTTGTTATTCAATTTTTAAACTGAACGCAAAAATACAACAATAATGACACAGAAGCGAAAGTTGCCCACCATTTTATATTTATTTTACCACTATATTTCAATATTTTAAGAACTTTTGGCCTTCATGCCTCGCAGGGGGATGATGATGTTCGGTAATGAATTTGTTGACTTTTTCTTAACAAATAATGCGCTGTGCTTCGCGTATTTTCCATGAAGACGTCCAAAGATGAAAATATCGCAAAAATGAGCGAAAAACGCAATACATTAGTTGTCACCACTTTACGATTTTCATAGTGATTTTCAAGGTGATTTATCGCTCGTTTACACCGCTAAAAGGGTGTTTTAGCACTGTTATATGATACCTTTTACGCACCAAACGCATGCCTATTAAAGGGCAAACTCATACACTTTACAAGAAAAACTCCATGCTTTTACATCCAAATGACGTAAAAGCTGGTGTTTTACTCCTTCTGTGCATCCCGAATACCTATCATTTTTTTCTAGTTCAACATTTTGCAACAGCCAATTTATTGTCATTTTTTAAGACAATTTTCACAATATCATTGTGCGTCCAAGTTTTTTGAGTTGTCAGAAATTATGGGGAGAGATAAATATTGAAACAGTCAAGGAGCCAACTATGGATAATCCTGCACAAACGCAAGCAAAAGGGTGACATCCACCATTTGCAATCTTTCGCGTGAAATTTCTTCTATCAGTTCATGAATGAAATATGCCGATAAGAATTTAACCAATCGTTCGTTTTTTTGCCAAGGTTATCGTACCTTTGTCCTTGGTGAGAACAGCATTGTTGAAAGTAGTGATGTTAATACTTCCCTGCCTCGCATTGCCGCAGGAAGTATGGTCTGCAAAAAGTAAACTTGACACTTTGTTGCACCGCGTTTTCAGCTACCCGCAAAACATCGAGATTAGGCGAGTTGCCGACACCACCAGCTACGCTTATATGAAGTCTTCCTTGCATGTGAACAAGCGCAATGTGTTCCTCATGGCCGTACCCACCATGTATGCGGTGGCCCATGGGGGCAGACGGGAATATATACAGGAGAGCTTCAACAAAGTGTCATTTCTACCTTCTGGCGACTATACCACAAAAAAGCTGCTGTCACTGTCCACCATTCCCCACCGACACGTCGCCATGCCAACCTTGATGAGCTATCTCACGCCCAACATATACGACGTGACCATGATTGGTGAAAACATTCTTTCACCTTTCAACAAACAGAATAAAATATATTACAAATACAGCTTTGAGCAAGAAACCGACAGCCTCGTTCGGCTTAGATTCAAGCCCAAGCTGAAAAACACGCTGCTGGTTAACGGGGTGGCCATCGTCACACCCCAGGACGGACGCATCGTACAGGTGAGGCTGGCGGGTGAATACGACATGATACAATTCAGGCTTTTCATCAAAATGGGTAGCGGTACCATGCAAGCTATGCGCCCAGAGAAATGCAATTTGGATGCCCGTTTCCTGTTTCTGGGCAATGACATCAAAGCTCATTACACCATGGCGTACAATCTGCCCAAACCTGTTGATACCCCCAGTGAGGACGACCATGATATGAACAAGATGAAACAGTTGAGACCAGAGCCGCTCACCTCGTATGAAAAACTAATCTACGGCAGCATTGTCAAGGCAAGAGAAACTGCCGAGAAAGATACCACAAAGATAGACGGTCTTTCGCCAACCAGCAAACGAATGAAACTGAAAACCATCTTGTGGGACATGATTGGGGAAAATGTTCTGACGCATATCAATCAAAAATTCGGGCCAGACCAACAGGGATACTTTAGAATCAACCCCATCTTGAACCCGCTCTTCATGGGATACAACAACAACCAGGGATATTATTACAAGTTCAACATTCGCGGCGGATACAAGTTTACTGACAACAGTGACATTTGGCTTCAGTTCAAGGCCGGCTATTCTTTCAAACTCAAACAGTTTTATTTTTGGACGCCACTCATCTATTATTTTGACAAAAAACACAACGCATACTTGAAATCTACCCTCTCAAGTGGACGCCGTATCAAGAACAGAAGACTGGTAAACGAGCTGAACTTGGCCACTGACTACAATCCCATTTGGGAGGGCATGCAATTGGATGAGTTCAAAGATACTTATTGGGATTGCTTTGCCAATTATGACCTGTCCAAACACATTGGTTTCCAAGCCGGACTGATTCTCCATCACCGCTCTGCCCTACACAAAGAGGGATTCGACCTCATCAACAAGCCTAGGGTGTATTCTTCTCTCGCCCCAAAGTTGCAAGTGCAATATAGACCCTGGGGATTTGAGGGTCCCACCCTGACAGCCAGCTACGAACAAAGCCTCAATAAGCTGGCGAACACCAATGTACCGTATGCGCGTTGGGAGTTTGACGGCCAGTACATCCTGCCCTTGTGGAACGTGCAGAGCTTGTCCATGCGCTTGGGAGGCGGCTTTTATACACATCGCACCAACAATGACTACTTCGTGGATTTTGAAAACTTCAGACAGACTTTCCTTCCCGATGGATGGATAGTCGATTGGTCCGGCGAGTTTGAGCTGCTGGATTCAGACCTCTACAACTTATCTCATTATTATGCGAGAGCCAACTTCGCATACGAGTCTCCTTTCTTAATACTTGCCTGGATGCCACTCGCTGGACATTTCATAGAGCGAGAAAGACTTTATTTCAGTGCTTTACACGCAAAGAATGCCCATCCTTACATCGAACTGGGTTATGCTTTCAAGACGCGCCTTGCCTCCGTCGGAGCATTTGTTTCGACCATCAACGGCAAGTACAGGAACTTCGGATTCAAGTTTGGTTTCGAACTATTCAGACAATGGTAAAACTCAAAACATGACTGCAACGAACAACTCATCTAAACAACAACCATCGCTCACGGTGTATAAAGCAAGTGCTGGAAGCGGAAAAACCTTCACATTGGCCACTGAGTACATGAAGCGTGTCATTGAAAATCCCGACGCCTATCGTTCTATCTTGGCTGTTACCTTTACCAACAAGGCGACGGAAGAAATGAAGATGCGCATCTTGAGTCAGCTGTATGGCATCGCTCATGGCTTGCCCGACTCTGATAGTTATTTACACAAGATACAAGAATCCATCCCGTTTCCCAGCAATAAAATCCGTGAACGGGCGCAAAAGGCATTGGGACAGTTGCTGCACAATTACAATTATTTCAGGGTAGAAACCATCGATGCTTTCTTTCAAAGCGTGTTGAGAAACCTGGCGAGAGAACTTGATCTCACAGCAAATCTAAGGATTGAGCTGAGAGATAAGCAAGTGAAAGAGAAGGCAGTAGATGAGTTGATTGAAGAATTGCAGCCTAATGATAAACTCTTGAGATGGATATACGAATACATCCGGCAAAACATCTCTGACGACAAGTCATGGAATGTCATTGGAGAAATCAAGGATTTTGGCTCGAACATCTTTAAGGATGTGTATAAAGCGCATCGCGATGAACTGGAAAGCGTGCTGGGTCAAGAGGATTTCTTTGTGCAATATACCAAGCAATTGAGAAACATCCGAGAACGAGCATCAGCAGAATTCAGTAAAATGGGGGAAGCCTTCAACGAAACACTCAACCGACATCAGGCTTCCATCGATGAACTCAAGGGTGGGAAAAAAGGACCCGCAGGCTACTTCATCAAGCTCAGTTCGGGTAAATATGACGACGACAAGCTGTTCAACGCCACGGCACAAAAAGCTGCGGATGCACCGGAAGAGTGGTTGAGAAAGGGCGATCAAAAAGATGAGGGGTTGATGATGTTGGCTACAGAGCTCACCAACTTGCTGAATACCACAGAGCAAAGACGAAGACAACTACTTGTTCCTTTCCGCACAGCAACACTCATCTTGCGACATCTCAACCAGCTAAGACTGCTCGGCAGCATTGAGAAAAAGGTAAGAGAGCTGAACGCTGACTCCAACAGCTTCTTGCTCAGCGACACACAGCTGTTGCTCAACAAACTCATTGAGGACAGCGACTCGCCCTTTATCTTTGAAAAGATAGGCACACAACTCAAACACATCATGATTGATGAGTTTCAAGATACCAGCACTATCCAATGGCAAAACTTCAAAATTCTATTGCAAGAAGTCATTAGTCATGCCGACGGTACCGGTCTCATCGTGGGTGATGTCAAACAAAGCATCTATCGGTTCCGCTCTGGTGATTGGCGACTGTTGAACAACATTGAGCAGGAATTTCCATCACAAGGGCATTTACTCGAAACCCTTAAACTTGACGTAAACCGTCGATCGGAGAAGAACATCATTGATTTCAACAACACATTTTTCACGATTGTCGCACGAAAAGAGTATGAAGCACTGGCCACTGACAACCCAAAAGAAGCGGAGCAAGTGAAGAAAGCGTACGAGGACGTGTGCCAAAAAGCGCCTGATGAGAAGGTTCAGACAGGCTTTGCCAACATCAAACTCTTTCCAAAAGAAGACTATGAGAACCTGATGGTGGCCGAAATCGCACAAATCATCACTACGCTGAAGGGGCAAGGAGTGCGGCAAAAAGATATCGCCATCCTGGTTCGCAACAACAAAGAGATACCCACCATCGCTGATGCACTGATGGAAAGCATGCCGGAAATACGCCTGGTATCTGACGAAGCATTCCGTTTGGACTCATCAATTGCGGTCAATCTGTTGATAGATGCCTTGCATTGTCTCATGCATCCGGAAGACAAAATCGCCTTGGCTAATCTGTCAAAAGTATATCAAAAGCGAATACTTAACAACAAACTGGACGACAACGACTTATTCATTCAAGGGAAAGACGTTACGGATTGGCTTCCGAAAGAATTCACACAACAGGCCGATTCATTACTAACCTTACCGCCCATTGATTTGGTTGAACGTATGTTTGTCATCTTTCAACTCGACACGCTCAAGGATCAAAGTGCGTACATCTGTGAGTTTTATGACTTGCTGAATCAATATTTGACTGACAACATCACTGGATTGGACAACTTTCTGGAGCAGTGGAACGAGACATTGCATGACAAAACCATCCAAAGTGATGGCTTTGATGGCATCAGAATACTGACCATTCACAAGAGTAAGGGACTGGAATTCGACCATGTCATCATTCCTTTCTGTGACTGGCAGCTGGAAAAAAGGTACACATTATGGTGCAGAACAGATGCTGAACCCTTCTGTCAACTGCCGCTCATACCGATAGATTTCTCGGAGAAAAGCATGACAAACACTTTTTTCGAGCCCGATTATCAGCACGAGCATCTGCAAAACATGGTTGATAACCTCAACCTACTCTACGTTGCCTTGACCAGAGCAGGCAAGAGTCTCTTTATCCTTGGCCAACGAAAGAGTGCTGGTAGACGCTCAAAAGTAATTGAAGAAAGTGTGGAAGAGATGCACAAAGCACTGTCGGGGAGCATTCTCACGGGTGACATAGATGATAAGAACGACACCATCAGCCTGGAATTTGGAACCCTGTCCACGCCTAAAAACGAAACAAAGAAGGCTTCCGATAACATCTTTCAGCTACCTGTCAAGACGCTGAAGATAGAAATAGAGAGTTTTGACAACATGGTTGAATTCAGACAAAGCAACCAGAGCAAAGAGTTTGTCAATCAAGATGAGGAGCCGGATGATAGACAATCCAGCTACATCCAACTGGGAAACATCCTCCATCAGCTGTTTTCTCAAATCAAAACCGCCGATGATGCGGAGGATGTTTTGAAGCAATTAGAATTTGATGGCGTATTATACGATGACGTTGTGACCCGAGAAAAACTGCAAGAGATGTTGAACAAGCGGCTCAACTATCCCAAGGTTGCGAGTTGGTTCTCAGGCAGATGGAAACTATTTAACGAATGCAGCATCTTGCATGTCAATCCCACGACGGGAGAAGTGATGACCCATCGCCCGGACAGGGTGATGACAGACGGGCGACAGATGATAGTGGTTGACTTCAAGTTTGGCCAACCAAAGCCCCAACACACCGATCAAGTCAAGCAATACATGCAACTGTTGACCCAGATGGGGCATACACATGTGACCGGATACCTATGGTATGTTTATAGCAACAAGATTGAAGAAGTGATATGAAAAACAGCTTTTTAAAATATGTAGCCCAAGACTTGATTGCCAAGTTCGGGCAGGATTTATCACGCGTGGCTGTCGTTTTTCCCAACAAACGCGCGTCGCTGTTCATGAACGAGCAGCTGGCATGCCTGTCAGACCGCCCCATTTGGAGTCCGTCCTACATCACCATCAGCGACTTGTTTCGCCGCCATTCTCACTTAACCGTTGGCGATTCCATCAAATTAATCTGTGATTTGCATAAATCATTCAATGCATGTACCGGAAGCGATGAAACGCTTGACAAGTTCTATGGATGGGGCCAGCTGTTGCTCTCCGACTTTGATGACATTGACAAGAACATGGTTGATGCCGACAAAGTGTTTGCCAATCTTCGAGACATACACGAGTTTGATGACGTTTCTTACCTGTCTGCGGAGCAGAAAAAGATACTCCAAGCGTTTTTTAAGAACTTTGATGAAGATCACGATACCGAACTCAAGCGTCGCTTTCTCAATCTGTGGAGCCATTTCAAGGATATCTATCACGATTTCAACCAGCGCCTGTCAGACCAGGGAATCGCCTACGAAGGCGCTCTCTATCGACAAGTGGCACAGAATGAGGACATTGAATTTGAATACGACCAATATGTCTTCGTGGGCTTCAACGTGCTGCAAAAAGTAGAACAAGCCCTCTTCAAACGACTAAAAGACATGGGTAAGGCCATGTTTTATTGGGACTTCGACCGCTATTACCTGGCAGATGGCAAGCAAGAGGCCGGCCATTTCATCCGTCAATACCTAGACATGCTCCCGAACGAGCTTGACAACCAGTCGGACGAGCTGTACAAACAGTTCACCCAACCGAAAGACATCACCTACCTATCGGCTCCCACCGAGAACATGCAAGCCCGCTACATCACCACTTGGCTGCGTGAAAAGGGGCGTATCGAAGCTGGCAGGAACACCGCCATCGTGATGTGCGACGAGCAGCTCTTGCAAACGGTGATTCACTGCATCCCACCAGAAGCGGGAAAAATCAACATCACCACGGGCTATCCGTTGGCACAGTCGCCGGTGGCGTCGCTCATCAACGTCTTGCTGATGCTGCAAACCTCCGGCCACATCCTCAACACTGACAAGTACCGACTGGCAGCCGTCAAGCGCGTGTTAAGACATCCGTATGCCCAGTATATTTCAGAGAATCACCAAACATTGCTAACACATCTCGAAACCGAGAAGCATTACTTTCCAACCCGCAGCGAGCTTTCCATGGACGACGGCCTGTCCCTTCTGTTTGCAGACATAGATGACGACCCGACCAACTGCTTGCTTACCAAATGGATACTCAATGTCCTCAAACGGATAGGACAGCAAGGAAAAAACAACGAAGACGCTTTTTTCCAAGAGTCGGTGTTCAGGATGTACACCCTAATCAACCGACTGTCAGACTTGATCGCAGCTGGCGACCTCACCATCAACCTCACTACGTTCGAACGTCTCATGGCCCAACTCATCCAAGCCACCAGCATCCCGTTCCATGGCGAGCCCGCTGAAGGCATTCAGGTGATGGGCGTATTGGAAACACGCAACCTCGATTTCGACCACCTGCTCGTGCTGTCGTGCAACGAGGGCAACATGCCAAAAGGGGTGAGCGACACGTCTTTCATCCCACATGCCTTGCGTGAAGCGTACGGACTCACCACGGTGAAGCACAAAGTGGCCATCTATGCCTACCATTTTCACCGTTTGATACAGCGGGCCAGCGACGTGACACTGACCTATAACAATTCAACTGAGATTAGCCACACGGGCGAAATGAGCAGGTTCATGTTGCAGATGATGGTAGAAAGTGGGCACCCCATCCAACGATACTCCATGCTGTGCGGGCAAAGCATGGAGACGCATGGGCCGGAAGTGATTGAGAAAAACGAACAGGTGATGCAGGCGTTGAACCAACTGGAGCAGCTCTCTCCCACCGCCATCAACCGCTATCTGCGATGCCCGTTGCAATTTTACTACAACATCCTCGCAGGCTTGAAGGAGCCAGAGGCTGAGGATGCCGTCGACAACCGCATGTTCGGCAACATTTTTCACCGCAGCGCAGAACTGATTTATACTCATCTGAAGGAGAAAAACCAACGCATACAAGCCAGCGACATCCATGACTTACGGACGAAAGGAAAACGAATAGAACAGTTTGTAGACCAAGCTTTTAACGAAGAATTGTTCAATGTAAGCAACAAGGGCTACCGACCCGAGTACAATGGTCTGCAACTCATCAACCGAAGGGTCATCATCGACTACCTCAACCGCTTGCTGCAGATTGATGAAAAGCTGGCACCCTTCGTCATCAAATCGTTGGAGGAGAAGGTCAGTTCGACCCTCACTTTCGAGACAGCGCAAGGCTCACACTCATTGTCCATCGGTGGTTACATCGACCGATTGGACGAGATTGTCAATCCCGACGGCACGCATCGCATACGGGTCATCGACTACAAAACAGGCAAACCCATGAATTCGACACCTGTTGACGTGGATGATATCTTTACCGATGAAAAGCTTTCAGAAAAGCACAAGGATTACTATTTACAAACCTTCTTATACGCTTCCATCGTCAAGCACCATCCTCAGCTCAATCCCGCACAGCTACCAGTAAGTCCGGCACTGCTCTTCATCCAACAAACCGCTGGCGAAGACTACGATCCGACACTACTTTTAGAGAAGGAAAAGGTGCTGGACATTGGGGATTATGATGCGAAATTCAAGGAAAATCTGCAACAATTGCTGAGCGAAATCTACAATTCATCCATCCCCTTCGCACCCACCAGCGAACTGAAACGATGCACCTATTGTCCCTATCGCCAGCTTTGCGACCGTAACGTACCAGCAACGTCGAAAGGTTAGCAACTCCGTACGTCGATAAATCGGGGTGCGCCAAGCCTAAACTGATACACCCACTTCTGATGTGTGAGGCCGCATTTTAACCGCCCTCATCGTGCCAAAACTAAAGATATTACGGCATCGGAACATCATTCCTGGACATTTTGAACGGAGTTATCAAATAAATGATTAAATTTGTCTGTCATTCAATTCAATAAGTCAACCATAAAACAACATACAAAATGAGATTAAACGGACGAAGAGAAAGCAACAACGTAGAAGACCGGCGGCGCATGGGAAGAGGCGCAAAGGCGGGCATCGGAGGCCTGGGAGCCATTGTTGTGATTGCCCTGATGACATTCATGTCGGGCGGAAACCTCGGTGACGTGATAGGAAACGTCATCCAGCAAGGCGCACTGAACGGCATGCAAGAAGAGCGTACCCCGCAACAACGGGAATTCACGGCAGAAGAGGAAGAGCTGGCAAAGTTTTCCAGACAGATACTCGCAGGCACGGAAGACGTATGGACAAAGGTATTTCAGCAGATGGGACGGAAGTACACTCCTCCCACGCTGGTGTTGTATACCGGCGGCGTACAGAGTGCCTGTGGTTCGGCATCATCGGCAGTAGGACCGTTTTATTGTTCGGGTGACCAGAAGTTGTACCTTGACCTTTCGTTCTTCACCACCATGAAACGCCAATTGGGAGCCAGCGGCGACTTTGCCTATGCCTACGTTATTGCGCATGAGGTGGGCCACCATGTGGAGCATTTGCTGGGCATCTTGTCAGAAGGACATAGCATGATGAGCCGCATGAGCAAGGCTGAAGCCAACAAGGTGAGTGTGCGCTTGGAGCTTTTGGCCGACTATTACGCCGGCGTATGGGCCCATCATGATGATGCGGAATACAATTCACTTGAAGACGGCGACATTGAAGAAGCCATCAATTGTGCCGAAAAAATAGGTGACAATTACCTGCAAGAAAAGGCACAGGGATACAGTCAGCCAGAGTTGTTCACCCACGGGACCAGCGCACAGCGCATGAAATGGTTGAAGTTGGGAATTGAAAAAGGCGACATGAGTATCAACACCTTCAATGTAAGCGAAAGCGACTTGTAAAGAGTGAGCTAAAACGAAGAGCAACACTGTTCTTCGTTTTATTTTTCCATCTATCAGATTATCGATTTGAATAGCATTGAGTTTGGCGTCCAATCTCTATCACTTTGGACACCAAACCCAATGACTTTAAGCACCAAACTCAATGCTATTGAAAAACCACTTTGCATGAATGGAAAGAACGCATGATGCAGAAAGGTGATAAACACACTCGCAATCACCTTTTAAAAGGAAAAGTATCACAACCTTAAAGCGCTGTATTGAAGATGGTTACTTCATTTTGTTCAACTCTTCATAAATGCGCTGAACGGGCAATCCCATGACATTGAAGTAACTACCTTCCAGCTTGGTTACACCAATATAGCCAATCCATTCTTGTATACCATAGGAACCTGCTTTGTCGAAAGGCTGGTATTTCTCGATGTAGTAATCTATCTCAGCATCCGAAAGTTCTTTAAACGTCACGTTTGTCACCACCGAAAAGGCACGCTGCTCCAATGCCGTTTTCAGACAAACGCCCGTTACCACTTGATGCGTCTTGCCACTCAACTCTCTTAACATGCGTCGGGCATGGTCGGCATCCACAGGCTTACCCATGACATGTCGGCCCAGCACGACCACCGTATCGGCTGTAATCAACAGCTCGTCTTGAGCCATTTCGTAGGCAGCAGCCTTTTTTTGTGCGATAAACTTGGGTATCTCAACCGTGTCTAAATCGGCTGGATAATCCTCGGGAATTCCCTCTTTCACCTTAACCTCAAAGCTCACATCAAGTCCCCGCAGCAACTCTTGGCGCCGTGGAGAATGTGAAGCCAGAATGATTTTGTATGATTTAATCATCAGAATAGTTAAAAATCTGTGGGACAAAGTTAATCAAATTCACCGAAACATTGTTTTTTTCAGAAAACATTTCGTATTTTTGTCCTATGGACAACATCAAGGTCAGCATCATTTCCAAGAGCTCTGAGTTGCCGCCGATAACCTGCAACAACTTTTTTCACAGCACGGAGCTGTTCCGGATAGCCGAGCGTACATCCGGTCAAACGCCTTACATGGTTGTTGCACAAGACCCTTCAGGCAAGTGTGTCGCCCACATGTTGGCGCTATTGAGATGGCATGGCACCTGGCTTCCACCTTTTATATATAAGCAAGGGAGAGTTTACGGCGAGGGAGAATATGAGGACAGCTGTGAGAACAAGGAGCAAGTGTTCGGGCTGATGCTGTATGAAATCAACCGCTTTTTTAGGCGCAAGCTCGCGCTATACACTGAGTTCAGCGCCTTGAGCCAGAAGATGTTTGGCTATCAGTACTTCAGACAGAACAAGTACTTCCCCATGAACTGGCAAGAGATTCATAACTCGCTGCACAGTATGCCGCCAGAAAACAGGTTGAGCAAGAAGACTTTGAAACGTATCGCACACGCTGAATCTGCCGGAGTGACAACGAGTGAGGTGGCTACCACAGAAGAACTCCAACTGTTTTACAATCACTTGAAAAACCACTTCAGAAGCAAAATCAAGAGATTCATCCCTTCTGAAGAGATGTTTACGAAGTTGTATCAAAATCAACACACCAAGACATTCATCACACAGTATAAAAACAAGCTGATTGGCGGATGCACCATTATCCTTTCACAAGGAAACGCTTATCTTTGGTACCTGGCATCCAAGCGCAAGACTTTCTACCCCCTTCATCCCGACACGGTCACGGTATGGAATGCCATTAAGTATGCACACGCCAATCATTGCGCGCATTTTTACTTCCTCTACGCTGGCTTACCGTTTAAGAAAAGTCAGTTCAGAGAGTTCATCCTCAGGTTCGGAGGCAAGCCAGTGACCAAATATCGCTGGTTCAGGATATACATACCGTGGGTGAATCGTGTATTTTCTTGGCTTTATCGGCAGTGAGATTGATGCCGAGGCGAGGCGCCACTTGACAATAAGACTTCAGGACTGGATGGCGATGCTATCGTAGATTGGCACGATTTTTGCAAACTATTCAGTAGTATTTAATTAGAAAAGAAAGGTAAAAAGAGATATGACTAGTCAGTTTTCACCAAAAGTATCCGAAGTACTGGCATTCAGTAGAGAGGAAGCTACCCGACTGGCCAGCCGATCAGTTGGCCCGGAACATCTTCTTTTGGGGATGCTCAGAGAAAAGGATAGCCTGGTTCAAAATGTGTTTACACGATTGAATATCAATCTTCCAACCGTGAAAGCAGAATTGGAAAACCGGGTACGAATAGAAGAAATCAACGAACCCATCAACACGTCGGAACTCGTTTTGAACGAGAGAGCCAGCAACATTTTGAAGTTGGCCGTGCTGGAAGCGAGGATTCAACATACGCAAACGGTGGACGTACATCACCTGTTGTTGGCCATCTTGCATGACCAAGCCAACAACGGAGCCAAAGAAATTTTAGAAACAAACAACATGAATTACGAAGATACGCTGACCTATCTGCGACGAATGGCAAAACCAACAAGCAGCAGACTTGACTTGCCAGACGAGGAAGAGGAAGCTGAGTTTGAATCAAGAGGGCAACGCACGGGCTCTAACCAGAGCAATGCCGCACCATCAACAGCGACACAGTCGAGAAAAGGAAATGGCAAAACGCCTATCCTGGACAACTTCTCTACCGATTTGACACAAGCAGCGAGGGAGGGAAAATTGGACCCGGTGGTAGGAAGGGACAAGGAAATTCTACGCGTTATCGAGATTCTGGGACGACGAAAGAAGAATAATCCTATATTAATAGGTGAGCCGGGCGTTGGCAAAAGCGCCATTGTAGAGGGATTGGCACAACTGATTGCCAAGCACAAGACGTCGCCCGTACTCTTCAACAAGCGAGTGGTAAGTCTGGACATGACAGCCATCGTGGCCGGAACGAAATACCGGGGACAGTTTGAGGAACGTATTCGTGCCTTGCTGAAAGAATTAGAACAGAATCCTGACATCATCGTTTTCATTGATGAGATTCACACGCTAATTGGTGCAGGAAGCACACCTGGAAGCATGGATGCCGCCAACATCATGAAACCAGCCTTAGCTCGTGGTGTGATTCAGTGTATAGGTGCCACCACATTGGATGAATACCGCAACTCGATAGAGAAAGATGGTGCCTTAGAACGCAGATTCCAAAAGGTGCTGATTGAGCCGACCACCACGGATGAAACGTTGCAAATACTGAAAAATATCAAGGAGAGATACGAACAGCATCATCATGTTCAATATTCGGATGAGGCACTGTTGGCCTGTGTCAAGTTGACAGAAAGATATGTAACCGACCGTTTTTTCCCCGACAAAGCCATTGATGCCATGGATGAAGTGGGGTCGAAAGTGTTTTTGCAACACGCTGAAGTGCCTTCTTCTATCACCGACAAGGAAAAAGAAATCGATGCGGTGAAGATAAAAAAGCAAGAAGCTGTACGCAATCAGAACTTCGAATTGGCGGCCAGTTATCGAGATAAACAAACCGAATTGGAGATTGAGCTGGAAGACATGAACAAGCAATGGTCGTCTGGCAAGATGGACGAAAGGGTGAATATCACGGCAGACGAGGTTGCTGATGTAGTGTCGATGATGACCGGTGTGCCTGTACAACGCATGGCAGAAGCTGAAGGCGTAAGGTTGAAGGGAATGGCCAAAGAGTTGAAAGACGCAGTCATTGCCCAAGATCCTGCCATCGACAAGTTGGTAAAGGCCATACAGAGAAATCGCGTTGGATTGAAAGATCCGAACCATCCCATAGGCGCTTTCATGTTTTTGGGACCTACTGGCGTAGGAAAGACCTATCTTGCCAAGAAATTGGCTGAACACATGTTTGGTTCAACAGATGCGTTGATCAGGATTGACATGAGCGAATACACCGAGAGTTTCAATGTTTCGCGACTCGTGGGAGCACCTCCTGGATATGTAGGATATGAGGAAGGAGGACAACTGACAGAGAAAGTTCGGCGTCATCCCTACTCCATTGTTTTGCTGGACGAGATAGAAAAGGCGCATGGTAACGTGTTCAACACCTTGCTGCAGGTATTGGATGAAGGAAGATTGACGGACGGAAATGGTCGATTGGTTGACTTTAGAAACACCGTTATCATCATGACTTCGAACGCTGGTACACGCCAACTGAAGGAATTTGGCCGTGGTATTGGTTTCAATGCTGCCAACAATTTAGGTCCGAGCATGAATGATGAGGATAAGGAATACGCCCGCTCCATCATCCAAAAGAGCCTGAGCAAGCAGTTTGCACCAGAGTTCTTGAATCGTTTGGACGAAATCATTATCTTCGATCAGCTTGACTTGAATGCCATCAAGAAGATTATCAACATCGAATTGATGGGGCTGTTCAAACGCATTGAAGGCATGGGATACCACATTCATGTGTCGGATAAGGCCAAAGAGTTTGTGGCAAAAAAAGGTTACGACGTGCAGTTTGGTGCCCGTCCACTGAAGAGAGCCATCCAAACTTATATTGAAGATGGCGTTGCAGCACGCATTCTTTCGGGCGAACTCCACCCTGGTGACACCATCACCATCGAGAAAAAGCCTGGAAAAGAAGAGCTGGTTTTCAAATAATCGATGCGCGCTTCAAATAGAAATAAGCAAACATTCACGAACAAAAAGTCCCAAAGGTGATTTTCATCTTTGGGACTTTTTGTTATATTTTGCATGGAGATGTGGAATCATCATTCCCATTCGATGGTCGAAGGTGGTTTCGAAGAGATATCGTAACAAACCCTATTCACCCCTTTTACCTTATTGATAATCTCGTTAGACACCTTTGCCAAAAACTCGTATGGCAAGTGTGCCCAGTCGGCAGTCATAGCATCTGTGCTGGTAACGGCACGCAATGCGACGGGATGCTCATAGGTTCGTTCGTCCCCCATCACACCAACACTGCGAATAGTAGATAGCAATACGGTTCCGGCCTGCCACACTTTATCGTATAATGGCTCGCCATCCTCGCAAATCCAATCATGCAACGCACGAACATAAATATCGTCCGCCTCTTGTAAAATGGCAACTTTCTCGGGAGTAATGTCCCCAAGAATGCGAACCGCAAGGCCGGGTCCGGGGAAAGGATGACGCTTGATAAGATGCTCTGGCATCCCCAATTGGTACCCAACTCGGCGCACTTCGTCCTTGAACAGCCATTGAAGAGGCTCGCAAAGTTGCAGATGCATTTCCTTTGGAAGGCCACCCACATTGTGATGACTCTTGATAACCATGCCGGTAATACTCAAACTTTCGATACGGTCAGGATAGATAGTTCCCTGCGCCAACCACTTAGCGTCGGTGATTTTCTTCGCTTCTGCATTGAACACCTCAACGAAGTCGCGGCCGATAATCTTGCGTTTTTGCTCTGGATCGGTCACTCCTTTCAAGTCAGCAAAGAACTTCTTGCTGGCATCGACACCTATTACGTTCAGCCCAAGACCTTCATAAGCCTTCATGACATTGCTGAACTCGTTCTTCCGTAACAAGCCATGATCAACGAAAATACAGGTCAAATTACGACCAATAGCTTTGTTTAATAGCGTTGCACACACAGAAGAGTCAACGCCACCACTCAGTCCTAATATCACCTTATCATTGCCCACCTGTTGTCGAATGCTCTCAACCGTGCTCTCAATGAATGACGCAGGACTCCATGTTTGCTTGCTGCCGCAGATATCTACCACGAAGTTTTTCAACAAAGTGGTACCTTGTGTGGTATGAAACAC
>CAKOVA010000010.1 GCA_934120735.1 uncultured Prevotella sp. | reverse complement strand
GTACACCCTTAGGGATTCGAACCCTAGACCCACTGATTAAGAGTCAGTTGCTCTACCAACTGAGCTAAGGGTGCAAGTTTCTTTTTTGCGTGTGCAAAGGTACATTGATTTTCTTAAAATGCCAAACATTTCGTTTATTTTTTTGAAATTAATGTTAGACAGTCCAAGAATATGCAACTATGAGATAAACAGACTTCCTATTTGATAGAAGGCTGCTGATACAATCCATGCCAGAAGCGTGGTGTATCCGGCCGAGAACAATGCCCATTTCCAACTGCCTGTTTCGCCTTTAATGGCGGCAATCACGGCCACGCAGGGGAAGTATAACAGGATGAAGAGCAAGAAGGCATAGGCGGTTAGCGGCGTGATACCATCGGCTGTCATTTGTTTTCTCAGCCGTGAATACTTCTCGGGCTCGTCTGATGTTGCGTCATCTTCATCAACACTCCCTTCGGATGAATAGAGCACACCTATCGTTGAAGCCACTATTTCCTTAGCTCCAACACCTGCCACGATGCCCACATCCAGTTTCCAACTAAAACCTTGCACCCTGAATACTGGTTCTATAGCCTTGCCAATACGTCCAATATAGCTCTGTTCTTGCTGTTCAGCCCTGGACAGATGCTCGTTATGGGGAAAATAGCCCAATGCCCAGACGATGATACTGGCCACCAAGATGATGCCACCCATCTTCTTGAGATACAATTTCCCCTTCTCCCAAGTATGTCTGGTGATGGCTTTCCAGGTTGGTAGACGGTAGGGTGGAAGTTCCATCACAAAGGGGGTGTCTTCGCCCTTGATAACGAATTTGCTGAACAACCAGCCCAGAAAAACGGCCATGAGGATGCCGATGAGATACAGCGACATCATCATTGTTGACCGATACTGAGCCGAGAAGAACGTGCCAATGATCATGATATAAACGGGAAGTCGGGCCGAACAGCTCATCATAGGTAAGATAAGCATGGTGATGAGCCTTGACTTACGGCTTTCAATGGTTCGTGTTGCCATCACCGCCGGCACATTGCAGCCGAAGCCCACAATGAGAGGAATGAACGATTTGCCGTGCAATCCCATCTTGTGCATCAGCTTGTCCATGATGAAAGCCGCACGAGACATGTATCCGCTGTCCTCCATATAAGAGATGAAGAAGTACAGAATTAATATTTGTGGCAAGAAGACGATGACAGCACCTACGCCCCCTATGACTCCGTCGACGAGCATGTCTTTGATGGGGCCGTCAGGAAAATAGGTTGAAATGGTCTGTCCCAGCCAGGCAACGCCAGATTCTATCCAATCCATGGGATATTGACCGAGTGAGAAGGTTACTTCGAACATCAGCCACATCAAAGCTATGAAGATAGGGAAACCCAAAACTTTATTCGTGATAAAGCTGTCCAGCCAGTGCGTAAGCTGGTAGGTATCTTTCTTGTTTCCTGTTTTGTAGGCAGCCTCTTTCAGTGCTCCATGAATGAAACCGTATTTCGCATCCATCACCGCAGTCTCGCTGTCGGTATTTGTTTCCTCCCTTACACGTCTGTCAGCTTTATCCCTGGCAGCAAATATCTTGTCTGCCTGGGGTAGGGAGCCAATCATTTTTTCCACATCATGGTCGTGTTCCATCAGCTTGATGCCCAGATATCGAGTAGAGTAGCGCTGCCGAATGTTTTCGTCTTGCTTCAAGAAAGCCTGGATGTCAGCAATACCTTGCTCTATTTCATGCCCATGATTGATATGTACATGGCGGAATTGTGGTTGGGCATCTTCCATGCCTTCGTATGTCTCGATGACCTGATGAAACAGCTCTTTGACACCTCTTCCATTCTTAAATACGGTAGGAACCATCGGGATACCGAAAAGCCCGGACAACTTGTCGATATGAATCTGGTCTCCTCGATCTTCTGACTCATCGTACATGTTTAATGCGCAGACGATACGAAGGTGCATGTCAATGAGTTGTGTCGTTAGATAAAAGTTTCGCTCCAGGTTTGAAGTATCTATGACATTGATGACTACATCTGGGGTTTTCTCTATGATTTGTTTTCTCACATAGAGTTCTTCTGGCGAATAAGCCGAAAGTGAATAAGTGCCGGGAAGGTCAACTATGTTGAACTCATAGCCTTCAAAACTGGCATGGCCTTCCTTGGCATCGACGGTAACACCCGAATAATTGCCCACTCTTTCGTGTGCACCGGATGCGAAATTGAACAGCGATGTTTTCCCGCAGTTAGGGTTTCCCACCAAGGCTACATTGATGGTTCGGCTCTTCTGCATGGCAACAGCACGGATTTGTCGTTCTGTTTCACGCTGGATGTCGTCGCAATCGTCATCAGAAATGGCTCCTTGGTAATTGTTTTCAGCTGGTTTTTGCGTTTGGGCCTCTTCAAGTGATACTACCTCAATCATATCGGCTTCGGAGTGTCTGAGTGACACTTCGTAACCCATCACCTTGTATTTTACCGGGTCTTTCAGAGGTGCATTCAATAGCACTTCAACCTTTTTCCCGCTGATAAAGCCCATTTCAACGATGCGTTTGCGAAAGCCACCGTGACCGGTAACTTTAACAATTACCCCTGTTTCGCCTGTTTTTAAGTCTGATAACTTCATCTTTGTCTCTCTATCTCAAGTACAAAAATACAAAATTTAATGCGCAACAGAGTTGCAAATGACGATGCATTGTGTAAAATACCTAAAAATAATGATACGACTCCCGATGAAATGGACTTTTATTGAATATCTATCCTCATAAGTTAGTATGCGGGAAAAGTCTTAGGCCATCTTCTGAAGCTACAGTTTGATGGCTTTCCCTGTCCTGTTGCTTTCAATGGCTGCTTCAAGAATTTGAACAACCGCCAGGTTGTTTCATTGTGCCATTGCCTATAGGCCGGTTGTTTTTTGTCCTTTCATTAGTGCTTGTCATCAAATGCAGCAGTGTGAATAATACCTTTTTCATTGTGCAAAGTTTTTAGTTTGGTTGTGCCTATAAAAATATAAAAAAATACTCGTATCGGGTGTAGAGATAACTGTGTTTGTTTACAACTGATATCAATGCAAAATCAAAAGCATTGAGTTTGGCAGCCAAACTGTATGACATTGGCGGTTAAAGTCATTGACTTTGGAGGCCAAACTCAATGAGTTTGCTCCGTCTGTTTTCATGTGTTCATAATTGATTGATTATTATTTTGTTATCTTTTTCTGCTTTCTGCTATCTCAATAGAAAGCAATCAATAAAACCAAGAGCCGTCACAGCCGTAGGTTTAAGCGTAATGTTGGTGAACAACAAATGCAAAAGAGGTTGATCTAGGAAATGAGGTGACAGAATAATAACGATCATCACTTCACATGTAGGATGAACCATAATTATTTCACATTATCACATCAACTTTGCCATGTATTTTCACATAATCACACTATAAAAAGACAATCATTTCACATTTTCCGAATTCTCCTTCTAAGAACTGAACGACTAAAATGCCAAAAATTGAAAAATAAAACGCTATTTAATTGGCATATACGCTTGGTTCGGTGTAGAAACAAAAGTTCAACATCGGAAACGTAATAAAAGTTATTTTTATTCGTTCATCCTAAGATGATAAACGAGAATCGCAATAAAACCTATACCCATGTCTTAAAATACGCTGGTGGTGTTACAAGGTCTTGCTATTTTAGTAGTCACTGTTCGCAACAAATTGTTGGCTCACTTTCTCGGTGTTGAGGGTATGGCACAGCGTTTGTGCTGCTCTGGGTATGTGGTTGTCAGTGCGTAGATGGAGGAAAATTACCGATTTGTGGACATATTTAAAAACACGGGTGTGGAAAAAACAGCATCATTTGCCATATTGGTGGCGGTTTATAATGGTAGCAAGTATCTGAAAAGATGCTTGGATTCGTTGCGAAAACAAACCCTCAAAGATATTCAAGTGATTTGTGTGGATGACGGATCTACGGACATTTCTTGGGAAATATTACAATCGTATGCTGCTGTAGACCAACGGATTGAGATTTATCATCTAAATCAAAACTATGGTGCAGCACATGCACGCAATGAAGGAATTCGGCATATCAACGCTCGTTACACCACGTTTTTAGATTGCGATGATACTTTTGCGCCAGATGCTTTAGAACGAGCATTACAGGTTTTTGACAAGCGACCACAAGTAGACTGTGTGCTTTTCAAGCTCATCACTATTGGAGATGACAATTCAACCGCACAGGAATATGCCATGGATTTTTTTGAAGAAAGGTCTGGATACAAAGCTTTCAAAGACAGTTTGACGTGGAAAATACATGGCGTTTATGCTGCGAAAACCTTCCTTTTCAAACAATTCCCGTACGATGACACATGTAAAACCTATAGTGATGACAACAGCACGCGACTGCATTATCTGTTTTCTAAACAAGTGGGTTGCTGTCATGGAGAGTACTACTACCACTACAATCCCCATTCGGTAACACACATCATTAGTGGAAGCAGGTTTGACTATCTTCGCGCTAACGAAAGTATGAAGAAACTGTTGATACAATACAATGTAAGTGATGATATACTAACTATCTATGAGAATGAGCGTTGGCTGGTATTGATAGATTTATACTATTTTCATTATTCCTACAGACAACAGCTTTCTGCTGAGGATTTAGCGATGGGCATGCATGAGCTTCATCGAATATGGAAAAGCATTGAGGTAAATAGACTATACAAAAGGTTAAAATATAAATTCGGGTACATGCCACTACGATTTTCATGGAGGTTCTTTAGAATCCAAGAAGAACTCTATTTTACCCTAAGGTCTATTTTTCGAAAGGGCAGGCAACAAACTAAGAATTAGTGTACTTCGTATGGCATTGACATATATAGAGTATGCAAAAGTTTTGTGAATCTTCGCAGAAAAGTTGTAGTTTGTTGCTGGGAATATATTACCTTTGCATAAGATGGGCTGCGCCTCACCAAAATAAACAAGTTTCCTTTGGCTTCAGCTTGCGCCATCTTTGCATAAGATGGGCTGCGCCTCACCAAAGTAAAAAGTTTTTTCTCTGGCTTCGGTTTGCGCCCTATTCGTATCAGATGAGAAAGTTTTATTTAATGGCAGCCGTCTTGTTGGCGGTATATTCGGCAAAAGCTCAAGACTCGCTAACAGTTGTGCGAGTGAACGAGCAGCGTAGTTTCCCGCAGGAAATTCCCGCAGGGAATTACAGTGGCATCACCTATATTGGTGACAGTGTGTATGCAGTCGTTAGTGACAAGTCGCCACAGGATGGCTTCTTCCTTTTCAAAATAGCACTCGACTCTATTACTGGCGACGTTCTGCACGTGGAGAATCTTGGCTTTAGGGGTGACACTGACAAAAACGGGGATATGGAGGCCATTACTTATGTGCCGTCATCTAAAACTTTGTACATCACCCGTGAGACCGACAACACCATCAAAGAATATGCGCTGGATGGGCATCTGACGATCAGACAGCTATCCGTTCCTGCCATTTACCAGCGGGATAGGGGCAATTACGGGTTGGAATCTTTAAGCTATAACGACCGAACCCAGACTTTTTGGACGTGTAATGAAGGGACGCTTCTGGGCGATGGTGAACAGGCCACAGCGACAAATGGAGTTCGTAACAGGTTGCGCTTGCAATCGTTCAGTGCTGATTTTCAGCCTTTGCACCAGTATGCCTATCTAATGGATGCACCGGAAGCAAACAAGAAAGCTTATCTCTATGGTATGGGAGTAGCGGAGGTCACGGCACTCGATGACGGCAGCGTGCTGGTTTTGGAGCGCGAATTTTATACGCCACCTTCTAAACTGGGTGCTTTTGTCAACAACAAATTGTTTTTGGTACACCCTCAAAAAGGCGTTCCCATCGATGGGGAAGATGCGCTGAACGAAGCAATGCCTTATCTAAAAAAACGATTGGTGACGAAATGGACCACCCGACTTTCCTTGTTTCGTCATGAGATAGCCAACTTCGAGGGTATGTGTCTTGGTCCTAAACTAGCAGACGGTTCCCAAGTGTTGGTCTTGGTATCTGACTCGCAGAACCAGGCGGGTGGGGTGATGAAAGACTGGTTTAAAACCATCGTCCTGTCACTGCCCAAGCCATGACATGGGCCATTTGCACACTGAAAGTTGGGTGCATATATGGGCATAAACGAAAAAATCACAATCTCTTCGAGCGTGAAAAGATTGTGATTCGTTGGTTTATGAGGTACCTGGCAGAGTCGAACTGCCCTACACGGTTTTGCAGACCGTTACCTAACCGATCGGCCAAGGTACCCTGATTGATTTTTGTGTGTGCAAAGATAAGGTAAATAATTTGTTCTTCCAAACATTTGTCTCACTTTTTCTCATAACACGCGGGCTTTCGATGGGGTGACGCTTGTTTTTTCAGAATCTGGTCATGCAATGCACATCCTTTGCATCCGTAGCATCTGTCGCTGCTGTGTCGCCATGTCAGGTATATTCTTCGTCCTGCATAAGCTACAGCCGCGATGAGGATGACAATGAGAATAGTGTATTGAACAACGTGTGTCATATTGAGTTTTTATGATTTCATTGATGAACCAGCTATCAACATTCTATGCTGATTGGATGAGCAAGATACTGAATCAATCCGAACCCTTTCCATGCTTCGGAAGCTTTCTTCTTTCAGACATGGAAAGGATTCGGTGGTTGTTAATAGCCTGGTGACGCCTCTTAATAAGCAAAGAGGGGATAGTTCTTCATCGTTTCGTTGACTTTCTGTCTCACGTTTGCTATGACCTTTTCGTCATCAGGTGCGTTCAATACCTCTTCGATGAGTCCGGCAACGAGAAGCATGATGTCTTCTTTCGCGCCTCGCGTCGTCATAGCTGCGGTGCCAAGACGGATGCCACTGGTTTGGAATGCCGAACGTGTGTCGTAAGGTACCATGTTCTTGTTGACGGTAATATCGGCAGCAACGAGTGCGTTTTCGGCCACTTTACCCGTCAGTTCGGGATATTTTGAGCGAAGGTCAACCAGCATCGAGTGGTTGTCTGTTCCGCCACTTACGATGCTGAAACCACGTTGTGTGAGTGCGTCGGCCAACACAGCCGCATTCTTTTTGACCTGCTGTGCATACTCTTTCCATGACGGTTTCAGGTTTTCGCCGAAGCCAACAGCCTTGGCTGCAATGACATGTTCAAGAGGACCGCCCTGCGTTCCGGGGAATACAGCACTGTTGAGCAGCTGCGACATCATCTTGACATCACCTTTCTTAGTGGTCAGGCCCCATGGGTTTTCAAAGTCTTTACCCATCAAAATGATGCCACCGCGTGGTCCACGGAGCGTTTTGTGCGTAGTACTGGTGACGATGTGTGCATATTTGACGGGATTGTTCAGCAATCCGGCGGCAATCAATCCTGCTGGGTGAGCCATGTCAACCATGAGTAAGGCTCCTACTTCGTCAGCAATCTTGCGCATGCGCTGATAGTCCCACTCACGACTATAAGCAGATCCACCTCCAATAATCAGTTTCGGATGGTGTTGGTGAGCCAGCTGTTCCATCTCATCATAGTCTATCCTACCCGTTTCCTTATTCAAGTTGTAGCCAATGGGATGATAGAGGATGCCGGACGTGTTGACGCTGCTTCCGTGCGACAAATGGCCTCCATGATCGAGGTTAAGTCCCATGAATGTATCGCCAGGTTTCAATACAGCCAGCAAAACGGCGGCGTTTGCTTGTGCACCGGAGTGTGGTTGTACGTTAGCAAACTCGGCTCCGAAGAGTTTTTTGACACGTGCTATCGCCAGATTCTCGACCTGGTCAACAATTTGACAACCACCATAATAACGCTTTCCGGGAAGACCTTCGGCGTATTTGTTTGTTAGATACGATCCCATGGCCTGCATTACTTCGTCGCTGACAAAGTTTTCTGATGCGATGAGTTCCATTCCTTTGAGCTGGCGTTGATGCTCTTGCTCAATGAGATTAAAAAGTTCTTGATCTTTTTCCATGATTTTTTAATTTGGTTTAAGTATAGATGTTTCATTTAGAATAATCTGCAATTCACAGCATTCTGTTTGTTTTTTGGGGTCTATTATTGATTGTTTTAGTGAGTTTGACAGGACAGAATTTAGCAGAGTTCTACTTTATTAATGTCTTGTTCTTTATCACAATAGTGACATTTCAGTAAGCCATGCGTCTTGTCTACCACATGGAATACGGTTTGCATGGGCTCATTGTTGGTAATGCACATGGGGTTATTGCATTTCACGATGCCACGCAATTCGTTCGGTGTCTCAACTGTTTTTTTCTCCACTACTTCATAATCTTTGATGATGTTGAGCACTATTTTCGGTGCTACCACAGAGAGTCGGCTGATCTCTTCGTCTGAGAAAAACTTATCGGAAACCTTGATGATGCCTTTCTTTCCAATCTTTTTCGAGACAAAATTGTTGCCAATGGTAACTGGTGTGTTTAATGATTGGAGTTCCAGCAGATTGACAACTTGGTATGTCTTGCCTGCAGGAATATGATCAATAACGGTACCATTCTCTATTGCTGCAACTAAACGCTCTTTCTTGTTCATAATCAGAATATTATTGTTGTATTACAACTTATTTGATAATTGTTTTATCTTGCTTGATGTCTTCAAGTGTGATGCCTAAACAATGACTAAAAATGGCTTGTCTGGCGTAGAGTCCGTTCTGTGCTTGTTGAATGTAATAGGCATGCGGATTGTCATCCACGTCGTAGGCAATTTCGTTGACACGTGGTAGTGGATGAAGTATCTTGAGGTTGTCCTTAACGTTTTTGAGCATGTCGTTGCGCAGGATGTAAACGTTTTTCACATGTTCGTATTCCATTAAGTCAGAAAAACGTTCTTTCTGCACACGTGTCATATAGAGAATGTCAGCATCAGCCAGCACCTTGCTGTTAAAGGCGGTGTGCTCTTGATACTTGATGCCGTGCTCTTGACAATAGAGTTTGTACTCCATGGGCATGGCCAGTTCGTTAGGAGCAATGAAATGAAATGTGGGGTTGAAGTGTCGCATTGCCGTAATGAGTGAATGCACTGTGCGGCCATACTTCAAATCACCCACCAGGTAAATGTTCAAATTCTCAAGCGTTCCTTGCGTCTTGTAAATAGAGTAGAGATCCAACAAACACTGTGAAGGGTGCATGTGAGCGCCGTCACCGGCATTGATGATAGGAACGGGAGCCACCTCACTGGCATATTGAGCAGCACCTTCGATGTAATGGCGCATCACGATGAGGTCGGCATAGTTGGAAACCATGAGTATGGTGTCCTTGAGAGTTTCGCCTTTGGATACACTGGAAGCCTTTGCGTCCGAAAAGCCTATGACACGTGCTCCCAGTCTGTTCGCAGCCGTTTCAAAGCTAAGGCGGGTCCTGGTTGATGGTTCATAGAAAAGTGTGGCTACGACTTTACCCTTTAATAGTTCGCGGTTGGGATGCATTTCAAATTGCTCGGCCATGGCTAACAGATACATCAGCTCATCTTTAGCGAGGTCGGCAATGTTGATAAAATGACGTTTTTCCATTTTGTATACTTGATATGTTTTGGAATTGACGGCTAAGTTAGTTATTAATTTTTATTTACGAGAGATAATTAAAAGAAAAGTTGTATTTTTGCATCAATAATATATAATATGTGTTGCGGAGAATGAGAAAGGCATTTGTTCATTTCCTTTGGAAAACTTTGATCGCAGTATTTTGCGTCATTCTGATTGCGTTTATCGCGATATGGAATGGGTGGATTGGCTATATGCCTGAAGTAGAAGACCTTCAAAACCCTATCAGTCGTTTTGCAACCCAGGTTTATTCGGCAGATGGGAAAGTACTGGGCACCTGGAACTTTAACAAGGAAAACCGCATTGTCATACCTTATTCTAAGATTTCTCCACATCTGGTCCATGCTTTGGTTGCAACAGAGGATGAACGGTTCTACGAACATTCGGGAATTGACTTTTTCGCATTGGGGCGCGCTATCATCAAACGTGGAATACTTGGGCAAGAAAATGCTGGAGGCGGCTCAACTATAACCCAACAGTTGGCTAAACAGCTCTATTCGGAAACGGCAAGAAGTACATTGGAACGGATGCTGCAAAAGCCCATTGAATGGGTCATCGCGGTAAAGTTGGAGCGAAATTACACCAAGGAAGAAATCATCGCTTTATACCTTAATTATTTTGATTTTCTTCACAATGCGGTTGGAATTAAAACGGCTGCAAATACGTATTTCAACAAAGAGCCCAAGGACTTGACAGTCACAGAGTCGGCCATGCTCATCGGTCTTTGTAAGAATCCGTCTCTTTATAATCCCGTTCGTTATCCTGAACGTTGTACCGAACGACGTAATGTCGTGCTCGGACAGATGCAAAAGGCCGGCTATCTTTCGAAAGCAGAATATCACCAGTACGCAGATGAAAAATTGAAATTGAACTTTCATCGTACAGATCACAAGAATGGATTGGCTACCTACTTCCGTGAATTTCTGCGCCAATATATGATGGCCACACGTCCAGATCGCTCTGATTATCCTTCCTGGAACCAGAATCAATTTGTCTTTGATTCCATCGCATGGGATACAGATCCCCTTTATGGATGGTGCAATAAGAATTTTAAGAGAAATGGAAAGCCTTATAATGTCTACACAGATGGGTTGAAAGTATTTACCACCATAGATTCGCGCATGCAACTTTATGCTGAACAGGCTGTTTATAACCATGTGGCTAAGTTCTTGCAACCAGCTTTTGACAAAGAGAAAGCCAAACGCCCCAACGCACCCTTTACCAAAGCACTGACACCGAAAGAAATCAGATCTATTTTAAACAGGTCTATGATAGGAAGTGAACGCTATAGGGTATTGAAAGCCTCGGGAGCCACTGAAGCAGAAATCAAGAAGTCATTCAATACGCCTGTCGACATGGCGGTGTTCACCTATCATGGCGATGTGGATACGACAATGACGCCTATGGATTCCATCCGTTATTACAAGTCCTTCCTTCGTGCGGGCTTCATGAGCATGGATCCGCAGACGGGGCATGTGAAGGCATACGTGGGTGGACTTGACTACAATCACTTCATGTATGACATGGTGATGAACGGACGCCGACAGGTAGGGTCGACCATCAAACCTTTTCTGTATTCTTTGGCCATGGAGAACGGTTTTTCTCCTTGCGACCAAGCCCCCAACGTGCAGAGAACCTATATGGTGGCGGGCAAGCCTTGGACGCCAAGAAACACCAGTAGAAGAAGATATGGCTCGATGGTGACGCTGAAATGGGGCTTGGCAAACTCAAACAACTGGATATCGGCATATTTGATGAGCCGTTTGAACCCACAGCTGTTTGTGAGTATGCTCCACGACTTTGGTATTCAGAACCCAGACATTCATCCCTCCATGGCACTTTGTTTAGGACCATGTGAAGTTTCTGTTGGCGAAATGGTCAGCGCATATACCACGTTCGCCAACCACGGCATCCGTACTGCTCCGATGTTCGTTTCTAAAATAGAAGATAATGAAGGGAATGTGCTGGCAACCTTCCAGCCTCGTATGAGCGAAGTGATTAGTGCGGAGAGTGCCAACAAAATGTTGGTTCTTCTGCAAGAAGTTGTCGACAGAGGTACAGCAGGTCGATTGCGTTTCAAGTACAACATCGATGGAGAGATAGGAGCGAAAACGGGTACTACAAACCGCAACTCTGATGCCTGGTTCATGGGCTTCACGCCACAATTAGTGAGTGGATGTTGGGTAGGCGGTGAAGACCGCGACATTCATTTTGACTCCATGAGGATGGGGCAGGGGGCAACCATGGCTTTGCCAATATGGGCTAACTTCATGAAAAGAGTTTATAAAGATGCTTCGTTAGGATATAAACCAGATGCTTCATTTGGGCTTCCTGAAGGCTATAATCCGTGCGCTAGAGCTGATAGGGACATAGATGAGTTTGGTATCGACGAGGTTTACGAATAGTAAATGAGTAGAGGTTAACCATAACATGATTGAAGCGTTACCTCTCGGATTTTGCTGGAGGCGTAACAACTTCTACTTAAAATGCGTACCCGCCCAGTTACTCGCAATCTCAAGCTGGCGTTATTCAACTGAATTTTTTCAAAGAGTTTATTAGCCTTCGCTGTGCAATGTGGGTATTTGAAGTTGATTATCCATTTACATCAAATTAAACTTTGATAACCGCATATATATGAATCGAAACTAAAGTAAATTTTCTTTTTCAAGTAAAAATATTATAAATTTTGGTATATAAGTCTTTTTTTGGGGGGATTTTGATATGGACATAAAAAATATATTCAAAGACTCTCGCATAGTCATGCTGGAGGAAGATATTGTAAGAATAAACGAGCATTGCGGATACACCGATGAAGAAAAGAATTTGATGGAATACTTGCTTGCACAGCGTCGCAACATACTATGGCATCTGAATGTGTATGACGATGAGACGAAGCAACTCCTCATTGATTTCAATGATGCACTCCGAAATGCTTGCGCTGAGCTGTTTCGCCGAACAATGGCAGTTTACCAAGAATGCTTGCGTCGTGAAGACTGCTCAGGAGATTTCGAGGTGGAAGGAAAGATATACCTGGGTTACGAATATCCTGAACTACATCCTATTCAGACCGAAACGGCAAAACAGGTGTGGGATGCTCTCGCATGTGGAGGTTTCTGTGCACTCTATGATGATGGTTGTGCCTGGTCGCTCCGTTATAGTAGAATGTACCCTCCTGAGCATAGTGGCTATGATACATTAGAGTCTTGGATAGGAATGGACGATGAGAACGACAACTGGAATGAAGGATTAGACAGAGAATGGTCAAAAGATCTGCATCTTATACAGCCCTTCCATAATCTTTATGACCATTGCTACTTCTCATTGTTCGACCTCTTATATGTTCGTGAGTTCAACCTGGAGGTGCATGTAGAGTTTGATGATAAAGTAAAATACTAAACGACTTGAAGACATTCCAAGACAATAACAACTCTTTGGCCTAATATTTATCTCGAAATTGAACAACGAAGACAATTATAATTCATTTCTTTCTAATGCAAGATTGGGGGGGTATATGGCAATAAAAAGTTTTAGCAAACAACAATAGAAAACTTGTTAAGGTTCTGTTATTATCTCCTTGCGCACTGTTCCATCATCCATCACGATGATGTTGACGCCCCGCTGTGGTCTGCTGATCTTGGTTCCGTCTAGTCGGTAGCGTGCCTTCTCCATGGGCGTGCGGCTGTCTGCGAAGTGTTTGTCAACCGCGTTGGACACCTTCCGTGGCTTGATATTGAATGTCATCGACTGATTCTGGTAAAGTATCTTTTTGAGATCCACAAATCCGTCGCCGCCTCCCAGTCCGTATACTACATGAAAATTGCCTTTTTCGTCGTAGCCGTCGATGACGAAGCAATGTGGCGTGTAGGGTGAACTTCCTCCGTATATGACCGGCATGCCGTCTGAAAGTTGCTGGTAAAGGGTTGTGTACCATATGCTGTCATTTACATCCTCGTAGAAGGTTGACAGGTAGGTCACAGCATCGTCGTAAGCAAAATGGTCTTTCAGGGCCTGAGCCACATCCATGTCAAATGCGCCACTGTCGTATTGTCCATACTTCATACCCACGGCAGCACCACAGTCGGCCATGATTTTTGCCACTGCTTGTTTCTCCTCGTCCGAGCTGTTGTCACCGTATGTGTAAGCATCTTTCATCTTCTCCCAGTCGTAGGTGCTTTTACTGAAGTCGGTCTCAACGAAGTATGTCAGTCCGTCGTCGCCAACGTATGCGTAGCTCACACTGCCTTGTCCGCGCGCTGGATAGCCGTAGTATTTCATAACCTGCGCCATGGCAGTGGCCACGCAGCCCGTCTTGCAGTGTACGTTCTTGCCAGGAACCAGCGGACATTGTAGATTATAGGGTGCATTCTGTCCCCAGGTTGTCTTGAGCATGGGCGCCACCGATGGCTTTATCTTGCCCTTCATGAGGCTGAAGCATTCGTATTGCGACATTTCTTTGGCATGGATGCCCGTGAGGAGGCAACATGAAATGAGTGTGAGTAATGTTTTCTTGTTCATGACCTACAATTTAATTTTGTGAAATATGCTATATGGTAAATAATAAAAACAACAGGGATGGACACGTTTGTGGCATGCTCATCCCCGTTGTATCAGAAGGTTTACTTTGTTTCTATCTCTTCCTTCATGTCAATAAACTGCTTTTTTGAATTGTAGAATTCATATTGCAAAAAAGCTAATTTTTGTGAAGGGATGACGTTAACTCCAAGTCCATATTTCATCTGCCACTTACGTTTTAGGGAGAACACTCCTTGATTGATATATGCGGCTACATACGGATGAACATGGAGCGTGAACCGTTTAATTCCTATTTTATTGACTAGTTTGTCAATTTTTCTTTCAAGTTGATCGGTAAATAAAATACTAGACTTAATTTTACCTGTGCCATTACACGTTGGGCATGTTTCGTCAACATTGACATCCATCACAGGTCTTACACGTTGTCTTGTGATTTGCATCAATCCAAACTTGCTCAGTGGGAGAATGTTGTGACGTGCACGATCACTTTGCATGTTCTTACACATGCGCTCGTAGAGCATCTGCCGGTCTTCAGCAAGATGCATGTCGATAAAATCAACAACGATAATACCTCCCATGTCACGCAGCCTGAGCTGCCGTGCCAATTCGTCTGCTGCCCCAAGGTTTACTTCAAGCGCATTTGCTTCTTGGTCATTTTCTTTTCGTGTTCGGTTCCCACTATTTACATCCACGACATGAAGGGCCTCGGTATGCTCAATGATAAGATAGGCACCATGCTTGTAGTTGATGGTTTTACCGAAGCTAGACTTAATTTGTTTTGTGATGTTGAAATTATCAAAGATAGGCACTTTGCCCGTGTACCGCTTCACAATGCCCGACTTGCTCGGGGCTATTAACGTGACATAGTCTTTAACCTGCCTAAATGCTTCTTCATCATTAATATAAATATTCTCGAAGCTTGGGTTAAATATATCTCTTAATAAAGCGATTGCTCGTACCGCTTCTTCATATACTAGTTGAGGTCGTTTTTGGGTTTTCTGTACTTTGACAATAGCATCTTGCCAACGCTTTGTCAACACTTTCATTTCGCCATCTAACTCAGCAACTCTTTTTCCTTCTGCCACCGTGCGTACGATGACGCCGCAGTTTTTAGGTTTAATGCTGCGGACGAGTTGTTTCAACCTGGCGCGTTCCTCACCGTTTTTGATTTTTGAAGAAACGGAAACTTTGTCACCAAAGGGGATCAAAACTAAAAAGCGACCTGCAAAAGACAACTCAGCAGTTAGTCGTGGACCTTTGGTTGAAATAGGTTCTTTAACAATTTGCACCAATACTTCTTGCCCTAAGGTCAGTGTTGACTGAACGCTACCGTCTTTTTGGAGGTCAGGCAGATGTGAAGCTTTGGCAAATGGATAAAGTTTTTTTCTGTCACTTTGTACTTGTTTTAAGTACTTCGCATACGAATTAAATTGGCTCCCTAAGTCAAGATAGTGAAGAAAAGCGTCTCTTTCATATCCTACATCCACAAAACAGGCATTCAAACCTGGCATAAGTTTTTTAACTTTTGCAATGTAGACATTTCCAACAGAGAAAGTTGCAGAGCGCGGTTCGTTCTGGTATTCAACCAGACACTTATCCTCTAACAGTGCCGTGGCAATGTCTTTCTCCTGGACGTCAATAACAACTTCGCTGGTCATTTCTCTTCTTACTTTGCTTAGTTACATCAAAAAAGGGCGTGTCAAATATCCTTCATAGGACTTTTTGACGCGCCCCACTGTCTATATAGACTATCAAGCCATGTTATTTGCTCTTATGTCTATTCTTTCTTAATCTTTTTTTACGCTTGTGCGTAGCCATCTTGTGGCCCTTCTTTTTCTTACCGTTTGGCATAATTTTAAATGTTTAAAAATAATATGTTTTGTACTAAATTTTCTATATGGAAAGATGTAGAATACCAATTTGATAATTCTCAACTTAAAAGTTGCCTTACGCTTTCATCTCATTGATGAAACTCTTAGATGGTTTAAAGCTGGGCAAATCGTGTGCATCAATTGTAATTGTGGTATTCTTTTGAATGTTTCTGGCAGTCTTTGCCGCTCTGTGCTTGATAATAAAGCTGCCAAAACCTCTCAAATAAACATTTTCTCTTTTCTTGAGAAGGCTATCCTTTACAGTACTCATGAAGCATTCTACCACAGCTGCTACTTCTTTTTTCTGTAAGCCGGTAGACATTGAAATTTCGTTGATGATATCTGCTTTCGTCATTGTATTTATTGTTATTTGTTGTTATTTTGTATCTTATACCTCGATTTTGATTTGCAAATATAGTTGTTTTTTGCGTGATAGAGAAATATATTTAGTTATTTTTGCCAAAATACTTCATAAAAATAGTTCAGAAGTAGTTCTTATCCAAGAACTTATATATCTACATTAAGAAAATATACCCATTTCACCTTTGTGAATCTACCTTTGTGCTATGGAAAAGGTGCAGCTGTTTTTCCCAGTTTTATGTCACAAGCTTTACCATTATATCCATGTTCTCAGTTCATTGCATTAGCCTAAGATTGTGGAGATGTGAGAATAACTTGTAATTCGAAACATGTTTTTCAAGGATATTAAATGTGATTTTGAAATCTTTTTGGTGGCTGACCTTCACCTGATGCCAATAGGCCACATAGGGCAGAAAAAGCACTCATGCTGTAGATTAACAGCATGAAATGCAGAGCTATGTGGAAGGTATTTTGCCGAATAGGCGGAATTAGTATTCCATGATTGCAGGTAATTCTTTGGCCTGATCAATCATTTTCTGAACTTCTGAAACTGAGGGTACGCGGTTTACCAAGTTTCTCTTATTATTAATTTCTTCAAGTTTTTGCTGTAAATTATCTGCTACCCGGTGTTTCAGTTCCTTCACCGTGTCAACACCAGCGGCTTCCAAAAGTTCAGAGAACTGTGGACCTACACCGTTAATGCGCATCAAGTCAGCATGGTTTGTCCACTTCAGAATACTTTTACCACTTATCCCTGTTGTTTCTTCTAGGGTTTTACGGCCGGCAGGATTTTTTGCCTTTTGCAGCAAATCATCCACTGTATTGATACCTGCTTCAACAAGTTTTTTTGCATTTACGTTGCCGATTCCCTCGATGTCAATAATCTTGTAAGTCATCTTTGTTTAAAATTAGTTTATGAAAGGTTTCTTTTCGTATCGCCAAATTTAACGATAAATACCAAGATATCAAAATATTTCCAGCTGTATTTTGTTAGAATTAACGAATCATTATTGTGAGCTTTAATGCGTTGTTCTTGTGCAATATATAATAAATGTGTAGATTTGCATGATGAGAAAAATAATCCATGTTGATATGGATGCTTTCTACGCTTCGGTAGAACAGCGTGACCATCCCGAATTAAGAGGCAAACCGGTCGCGGTAGGTCACGATGGACCGCGTGGGGTAGTGAGCACGGCAAGTTACGAGGCACGCAAGTTTGGCGTGCATTCGGCCATGGCCATGAGCAAAGCCAAGCGTCTGTGTCCGCAATTAATCATTGTGCCTCACAGAGGAGAGGTGTACCACGAGGTTTCCATGCAGGTTCGTGAAATCTTTCGTGAATACACGGACATCATTGAACCCATATCCTTGGATGAGGCATTTTTGGACGTAACAGACAATAAAAAGGATATTGATGATCCGCGGACCATCGCCCTTGAAATTAAAAAGAAGATACGAGAAACCACTCATTTGACTGCTTCTGCCGGCGTGTCTTTCAATAAATTTCTAGCCAAGATAGCTTCTGATTATCGAAAACCTGATGGATTGTTTGAGATTAGTCATGAAGATGCGTACGATTTTATTGGTCAGTTGAAGATAGAAAAGTTTTGGGGCATCGGACCCAAAACAGCTCAACTGATGCATAAAATGGGAATCTTTACAGGCGAACAATTGCGCCATGTTTCTGAACAACATTTGATTGACGTGTTTGGTAAGATGGGCAGCGTGTACTATCATGATGCCAGAGGCGAAGATGAACGGCCTGTCGTCAGCCATTGGATACGTAAATCTGTTGGCTGCGAACGTACATTCCAGGAAGATCTCACCCTGCGCTCAGCTGTCTTAATTGAACTTTACCACACGGTGTTGGAACTGATTGAACGAATCAAAGAGGCTGATTTTGAAGGCAAGACACTGACCTTGAAAATCAAATTTGATGATTTTACGCAAATAACCAGAAGCGCAACGGTAGATCATTGTTTGCAAACCAAAGACCAAATACTACCTCTGGCAAAGAGTTTGTTACGTGAGGTGGATTACTCCCATCGAGCTATCAGGCTGATGGGATTGTCTGTCAACAACCCTCATGCAGACGATAAGGCTGAAAAGGAAATACGATGGGAAGAAGGATGGATTGATGGCTTTCAAGATGCCTAATAAAGAATCTTTCTCATAACTATGAACACCATCTCGTGTTAAATTTTATATTGTGTGCTAAACCAGTAGGAATGGGGCTTTGAAAAACTTAAAATCATTTGGACGTATCAGATATCTTTTGTAATTTTGCATAGAATAAAAAAGCAATATTTGCATTGATGATTTGGCCTGAACCTTCTTTTTTGTGCAGGTCATACATCAAATGAATCATCATCATGAAACAAACAAAGATAGTATGTTCGATCAGTGATCGGAATTGCAGTGAGGAGTTTTTACGAAAATTGTTTTTCGCAGGTATGAATGTCGTGCGTATGAATACTGCTCACGCCACTATTGAGGGGATGAAAGAGATCATCAAGAATGCTCGTGCAGTTTCTTCCCACCTGGCATTGTTAATTGACACCAAGGGACCGGAAGTGAGAACCACGAACGTTACTGAGCCATTAGTTTACAAGACGGGAGAAATTGTGAAGATTTTCGGCAGACCGGACGTAGACACCACACACGACATCATAAACGTTTCGTATGTTGACATCGCAAGAGATCTGAAAGTTGGTAATGACATCTTGATTGATGATGGGGCTCTCGACTTGAGAGTTATTGATATCATCGGCCCCATGCTGGTGGCACAAGTCATGAACGACGGCGTACTCGGGGCTCATAAAAGTGTGAATATACCAGGCAGACACATCGACTTACCTGCACTTACCGAGAAAGACAAGCACAACATTCTCTTTGCTATCGAGCAGGACATTGACTTCATTGCGCATTCTTTTGTACGCAATGCACAGGATGTAAAAGCCGTACAAGACATCCTTGATGAACACCACAGCGACATCAAAATCATTTCAAAGATAGAAAATCAAGAAGGTGTTGATAACATCGATGAGATTATAGATGCCTCTTATGGCATCATGATTGCCCGCGGTGATCTGGGTATCGAGGTCCCCATCGAGGAAATACCCGGCATTCAGCGTCAGATCATCCGCAAATGCGTCATGAAGAAAAAACCGGTCATCGTGGCTACGCAGATGCTTCACACTATGATTAACAATCCGCGTCCCACACGAGCCGAAGTAACTGACATTGCCAACGCCATCTATTCTCGGACAGATGCATTGATGCTCAGTGGTGAAACGGCATCTGGACGATATCCTGTAGACGCTGTACAGACCATGGCGCGCATCGCTGAGCAGGCCGAAGCCGACAGAACGTGGGAAACAACCATCGATCCCATGGCTTATGGTTATGAAACCCAACGGGAATTCTTGGCACATTCAGCCATTGAGTCTACCCGTCGACTGGGCGTGAAGGGCATCATCACAGCCAGCGAAACAGGTAAAACGGCTCGCACACTGTCATCTTTCCGCGGTGCCACACCTATCTTGGCCATCTGTTATAGAGAGAAAACGCAACGATTGCTGAATTTGAGTTACGGGATTATTCCTATTTACCAAAAAGAACATACCAGTTCTGAATACCTCTTCACGGCAGCCCTTAGGATGCTTCGTCAGAAGGGATATATCACACCAGAGGATAAAATAGCCTACCTCAGCGGCAGCTTCGGGAAGAACGGTGGTACCACTTTGCTTGAAATCAATAAAGTAGGGCAGGTGTTTGATAACTCATACGAGTTCCACCTTCCACATTATGTAACGGACGAAACAGACGCGAAGCGATAAACGACCGTGGCTAACTTTGAACAAAAATGAAATGAACATTGGAATAATTGGAACGGGTAAGATCGTCAACGAAATGATTCCCGTGGTCCAAGAAATCAGTGGTATCACGATCCAAGCCATTTGCAGCCGACCGCAAAGTCTTTCAAAGGCAGAGCGGTTGGCTGCTTTGTTTCATATTAAAGAGGTTTACAACGATTATGATGCCATGATCCACGAGAGTGACATCGATTTCGTTTATGTGGCCGTAGCCAACCATGCACACGCAGACTATGCACGACGTGCCTTGTTGGCCAAGAAAAATGTCATCATCGAAAAACCCATCTGTACGTCTGTTGCTCAATTAGAAGAGTTGATGCAGTTGGCATCTGCTGACAATTTGTATATATTCGAAGCTGTTACCTTATTACATATGCCTCACTACCAATTGATAAAAGACGAATTACTGGCGCAACTGGGGCATATCAAATTGATAGCCTGCAATTACAGTCAACGCTCCAGTAGGTACGATTTGTATTTAAATCACCAGTTAACCCCCGCGTTTGATCCGGCATGCCATGGTGGGGCTTTGATGGACATCAACGTCTACAACATCAATTTTGTCGTGTCATTGTTTGGCGAACCCGCCCGCGTGGAATATCATCCCAATGTGGGACATAACAAAATTGATACCTCTGGAGTAGCCATTTTGACCTATCCTGATTTCGTGGCCACCTGCATTGGTGCAAAAGATTGTGACGGACATTCATTTGGAGCTATACAGGGTGACGAGGGGTGCATATACGTCACAGGACCCGTCAGTACGCTGTCTGAATTGGAACTGTACAAGGGCGGTAAACCGCAAACCATCAACATTCAGCCAAAAAAGCATCGGTTGGCTTTTGAATTCGAGCATTTCAGTGATATTTATCACGCCCATAAGGTAGATGAAATGGAGTATTACTTGCAAATTTCTCACCAAGTGATGAAAGTAATCGATCAACTGCGAGGCAATACCTTATTTAATAATTAGAATCTTTGGACCGACTCAGAAAAATATCTACAAGGCATGAAACAGAAAAGTTTGACAGAGAGTGAATATCGCCAACGCATCAAGGAACTGGAAGAAGCACTTGAATATGAGCGACTTCGCAATTACGCCTACGAGAAACTCATCGAGATTACCGAAAAAGAAGAAGGTATCACGATTTTGAAAAAAGGCAATAAGCCGAATACGAAATAGCACTAACTATATTAATCTTTTGCCCCTTGTGTCCAAACTCATTGAGTTTGGTCTCCAATCTCAATGAGTTTGCCCTTCAATGTCAATGGGTTTGGGGGATAAAGTCATAGAGATTGATTTTCAAGCTTAAATCCCTGCCATCACTCTAGATTTTTACATGCCGGGTAGACCATATTTTATCGGAAATAAGTTAACTTTTCTTATTGAAATGATGTCTTTTTTAGACGCAAATCATACCCACTCATCTAACCCGTTATACAATGTCATGAATGCTGACAATCCATTCGTTAAAAACACGGCAGTTTTGTTCATTTCTACTAAACAGCATTTTCTTCACACGAAATATAAGTACTTAGGAATCTTCTTTATGCGCCAATATTAATCATTTTCACGCACACCCGATGGTGAATGTCGGAAAAAACTTTTTTTATCGTAAAATCTTATCAAATTTTTATTGAAAAACTTGATGAAATGAAAAAATATGCATATATTTGCAAAAGAAAGAACAGTTTCGGATTTTTTTAATTTGGGTGATATGGCAAAATACAACATTGTTAAGAAAAAGGAAAAGGATGCCGCTTATCGTTCCCTAGTCAGTCCTGAGTTGATGGATGAGCTGAAGGAAAAAATATTAGATGTTATTCTCATCCAAAAGAAATACAAGGATAAGAATTATTCGGCAAAGAAACTGGCAGAGGACTTGGGCACCAACACGCGGTATATTTCGGCCGTCGTCAATGTGCGTTTCCACATGAACTACACTTCATTTGTCAACAAGTATCGTATTGAAGAGGCTATGGCCTTGCTGACCGACAAGAGGTATCAAGATTTGAATATGGAACAAATATCAGATATGGTAGGCTTTTCGAATCGGCAATCGTTCTACGCTTCTTTTTACAAGTTGAATGGTTGCACGCCCCGCGATTACAAGATGCAGCACCTGGCCATGCTTCCAGCAGATGCATTGCCTCCGAAGAAGGGAAAAAAGAAATCTAGTTCGAAGAAGAAAAAGAAGTAATAATCCTATTGTCGCTGAATGACACATGAATTTAAATATTCAGACGAGCGATTTGCTGATTTGCAAATGCTGAGGTATCGTCTGAAAGGGTTTGAGAACTTGACGCTCAAACAAAAGATTTACATCTATTTTTTGGCAAAGGCCACATTGGCGGGAAGAGATATCACGACCGACCAGTTTGGTAAGTATAACTTGAAGATAAGAAAGGTGCTTGAGGCAGTTTATGAGGAATATGCTGGCTCGAGAGATAGTAATGACTTCAAGAATCTGGAAATTTATCTGAAGAGGATATGGTTTTCTAATGGCATCTATCATCATTACGGCAGTGAAAAGATGATTCCTGGGTTTTCGGAAGGATTTTTTAGAAAATCGGTGTCCGGGATAAATGCCTCACGCCTGCCATTGTCACCCCGTCAAACGGTGCAAGAACTGCTTGATGAGCTTGTTCCAGTGATGTTCGACCCCAAAATCTTGCCCAAGCGTGTGAACAAGACCGATGGAGAAGACTTGGTATTGACATCGGCTTGTAATTATTATGAAGGCGTTAGTCAAAAGGAAGTTGAGCAATTTTACGCCGCTCAGAAACAGCCTCATGATAATGAGCCTGTTTCTTATGGACTGAATACCAAGTTGGTGAAAGAGGATGGCGTCATCAAAGAGATACCATACACGACCAATTGCCTGTACCGAAAGGAGTTGAGACGAATAGTTTACTGGTTGGGCAAGGCGCAAGAATTTGCCGAAAACGAACAACAAAAGAAGATTATCTCGCTGTTGATACGATATTATGAAACGGGCAACTTGAATTTGTTCAACGAATACTCCATAGAGTGGTTGAAGGAACAAGATGGGCAAGTAGACTTCATCAATGGCTTCATAGAGGTTTACGGCGATCCGTTGGGATTGAAAGGCTCATGGGAAGGGCTTGTAGAATACAAGGATTTAGAGGCTACCAAGCGCACCCAACTCATCAGTAAAAATGCACAATGGTTTGAAGACCACTCACCGGTAGAACAGCGTTTCAAGAAAGAAAAGGTGCAGGGTGTAACTGCTCATGCCATCTGCGCTGCCATGTTGGGTGGCGATGAATATCCGTCGTCGGCCATAGGCATCAACCTGCCGAACGCAGAATGGATTCGAGCCAGGTATGGTTCTAAGAGCGTCACAATCGGAAATCTCACGGAAGCTTACAATCATGTGGGCAGAGGCAATGGTCTGCATGAGGAGTTTGTGATTGATGACGAAACGCTGGGGTTGATTAACCATTATGGAGATCTTTGTGATGATTTGCATACTGATCTGCATGAATGCTTAGGACATGGCAGTGGACAGTTGTTGCCAGGAGTCGACGGTGATGCTTTGGGAGCTTATGGTGATACCATTGAGGAAGCCAGAGCCGACTTGTTTGGACTTTATTACATCGCAGACGAGAAGCTCATAGAGTTGGGATTGCTGCCAAACGCAGATGCGTACAAATCTCAATACTATACCTACATGATGAATGGCCTGTTGACACAAATGGTCAGAATCAAGGAAGGTCATCAAATTGAGGAAGCTCACATGCGTAATCGAGCCCTCATTGCACGATGGGTGTTGGCGCATGCCGACGGTGAGGTGGTGATAATAGAAAAGCAGGGCGTTGCTGGCGATAATGCTGTTCGTCATTTCGTTCAAATCAACGATTATCAAAAGTTGAGACAGCTGTTTGCCAAACTGCTGGCAGAGATTCAGCGTATCAAGAGCGAAGGTGACTTTGAAGCCGCAAGAGCCATCGTTGAGAGATACGCCATTGATATAGATGCTGATTTGCACAGAGAGGTGTTAAGTCGTTATCAAAAACTGAATATCGCGCCCTATAAAGGATTTATCAATCCCTGGATGAAGCCTCAGTATGATGACCAGGGTAACATCGTTGACATACAACTTGATTATACGGAATCGTATGCTCATCAAATGATGAGATATTCTAAAACTGCAGAATCGGATGAATGAAGATATTAACGAAACGGTAAGGGAAATTAAACGTTCATTCAGACTGTTGATGAACGGCGTTGCCTCACAGTCCATGCGCCAGAAGGGGGTGGACTATAAAATTAACTGGGGGGTGTCGCTGCCCGAGTTACAAAAAATGGCCCAGCAGTATGGTAAGAATCACGATCTTGCTGTTGCATTATGGCAAGAGAATATCCGTGAATGCAAGACTCTGGCGACTCTCATCATGCCTCCCGAAGAAATGGATGAGACACTCGCAGAGCAATGGGTAGGGGATATCAATTCGCAAGACATGGCTGAAATGGCATGTTTTAATTTGTTCCAACACTTACATCATGCGGCTAATTTGTCTTACCAATGGATGAATTCCGACCGAGAGATTGAGCAGATGTGTGGTTATCTCATTCTATCGAGGCTCTTCATGAAGGGAGAAAATCCTCACGGAAATAGAATTGACGAGTTCTTGGATGAAGTGGCCCATGCACTCAATAGTGAGAACATGGGCGTTCGCCATGCCGCATTGAATTGCGTGAATAAATTCGCAGAGCTTAGTGAAGATTTTCGTAACATGGCCGAAGAGAGGTTGAATTTACAATTGTGAAGATTTATATAGCCATACCTTACCTATATTTAAAGTAAATATTGTAACTTTGTAGAGTTATAATGTTCGGGAAATGAAAAAAGATATCAGAAATGCTGTTAAACAGCTTCTAGATGATTATCTTGTAACAAACAACCTTCGAAGAACGCCAGAGAGGTATGCAATCCTTGATGCTGTTTATAGCATCAGGGGACATTTCTCTTTGGAGGAGTTGGATGAATATCTCGCCGAACATAACTTTAGGGTTAGTAGGGCAACCCTTTATAACAACTTAAGATTGTTTAGAAAACTGCGATTGGTGATTTGTCATCGCCTGCAAGGAGGCACGGTGTATGAGTCGTGCTATGACAATAAAAATCATTGCCATCAGATTTGTACGGTTTGTGGCAAAGTGTCGGAGGTTAACTCCCCAGCAATTGTCGAGGCTGTGAATGAAACCAAGTTGAGAAGATTCAAGAAAGATGGATTCTCATTGTATATCTATGGGGTTTGCAGTACATGTCAAACGCTGATAACACGCAAGAAAATGAATAAAGAAAAAACTAAATACATACGATAAAATGAATAAAGGTAAAGTAGATGTCCTGCTAGGTTTGCAGTGGGGTGACGAAGGAAAAGGCAAAGTGGTCGACGTGCTTACGCCAAAATATGATGTTGTTGCCAGGTTCCAAGGGGGACCAAATGCAGGCCATACATTGGAGTTTGAGGGCCAAAAATATGTTCTTCGTAGCATTCCTTCTGGCATCTTTCAAGGTGGAAAGATCAATATCATCGGCAATGGGGTAGTGCTCGCACCGGATCTTTTCATGGACGAAGCTAAAGAACTGGAGAAGAGTGGCCACGAATTGCAAAGCCGTATTCATATCTCAAAGAAGGCTCATCTCATCATGCCTACGCATAGAGTGTTGGATAGGGCCTACGAAGCCGCACGAGGAAAGGGCAAAGTTGGAACAACAGGCAAAGGCATTGGTCCGACATACACAGACAAAACGTCGAGAAACGGTTTGCGGGTAGGAGATATCCTTGACAACTTTCAGCAAAAATACGAGGCTCATAAGGCGCGTCATTTGGACATGTTGAAGGCCCTTCACTTTACAGATTTCGATTTGGAAGAAACGGAAAAGCATTGGATGGAAGGTATAGAGTACCTCAAACAATTCAACATTGTAGACAGCGAACATGAGATCAATCATCTTCTTCGTGAACAGAAAAGCATCTTGTGCGAAGGTGCACAGGGTACAATGCTGGATATTGATTTCGGTAGTTACCCGTTTGTAACGTCTTCAAACACCATTTGTGCCGGAGCATGTATCGGACTGGGCCTTGGTCCCAACAAGATAGGAAACGTCTATGGCATCATGAAGGCTTATTGTACACGTGTAGGATCAGGTCCCTTTCCAACCGAATTGTTCGACGAGGATGGCAAGAAACTTCGTGACATCGGTCATGAATATGGTGCTGTAACAGGTAGAGAGCGTCGTTGTGGCTGGGTAGATTTGGTTCAATTACGTTATTCAATCATGGTCAACGGTGTGACTCACCTTATTTTGATGAAGAGTGATGTGCTGGATCAATTCAAGACAATTAAAGCATGTGTTGGTTATAAACTGAAGGATGGCACACAGACGAAGGAACTTCCTTACGACCTGGAAGGCGTAAAGCCTATTTACCAAGAGCTGCAAGGCTGGCACACTGACTTGACAAAAATGACCAACGAGGAAGAATTTCCACAGCAATTCAAAGATTACATCCAGTTCTTGGAGGAGTTTTTGGAAACACCTATCAAAATTGTTTCAATCGGACCTGATCGTAATCAAACGATTGTAAGAAACTAATGACAAAAGAGAAATTAAATGACTAACAAACCAACTATTGTCAAAGGGACAAGAGACTTCTCACCTATGGAGATGTCTAAGCGCAATTATATATTCAACACAATTAAAGATGTTTATTCATTGTATGGCTTTCAACAGATAGAAACCCCTGCTCTGGAAACCCTTCAAACCCTAATGGGCAAATACGGTGAGGAAGGAGACAAGCTGCTTTTTAAGGTTCTTAATTCGGGTGACTTCCTGCGGAAGGTTGATGACAAAGAACTTGTGGAAAGAAATACGTTGAAACTTGCATCGCAGCTTTGTGAAAAAGGACTTAGGTACGACTTGACGGTACCATTCGCTCGCTATGTTGTCATGCATCATGATGAACTTCAATTCCCTTTTAAGCGTTACCAAATTCAACCCGTTTGGCGTGCCGACCGTCCTCAAAAGGGTCGCTATCGTGAGTTTTATCAATGCGATGCCGACGTGGTTGGATCAGATTCCTTGCTCAATGAGGTGGAATTGATGCAAATCGTGGATGAGGTGTTCCAAAGGTTTGGTGTGCGAGTAATCATCAAAATCAATAACAGGAAAATACTCACGGGTATTGCTGAGATGATTGGCGCTGCGGATAAAATAGTAGACATCACAGTTGCCATCGACAAATTGGACAAAATAGGTCTGGAAAATGTCAATCAAGAGTTAGCAAACGCTGGTATTTCTCCAGATGCCATCGATAAGTTACAACCCATCATATCCCTTCAAGGAACAAATGATGAAAAGCTCAACGTCATCAAAAACGTGCTGAAAGACAGTCAGGTCGGACTGAAGGGTGTGGAAGAAGTTACCTATATCTTGGATGTGTTGAAATCGATGCAGCTTCATAATGAGATAGAACTTGATTTGACTTTGGCACGAGGCCTTAATTATTACACCGGTGCCATTTTTGAAGTAAAGGCTAAGGATGTTTCTATCGGCAGCATTACTGGTGGTGGTCGTTACGACAACTTGACGGGTATTTTTGGCAAGCCAGGGTTGAGTGGGGTAGGAATCTCGTTTGGTGCCGATCGTATCTATGATGTATTAAATGCTTTGGACTTATACCCAAAAGAGACTATAAATTCTACTCAAATTCTTTTTATCAATTTTGGCGAAAAAGAGACTGCCTATTGTTTGCCTTTGGTCAATGAGGCTCGCAGCCATGGAATTAGTGCAGAGATGTACCCGGATGCGGTTAAGATGAAGAAGCAGATGAGTTATGCCAATGCAAAGCAAATCGCATTCGTGGCCATGGCTGGTGAGAACGAGATGAAGGAAAACAAGATAACGCTCAAAAATATGGTAACAGGAGAACAAATGTTAGTTCCTATTTCTGACTTTATGGATGTCTTTTCAGAACAAAGAAAGTAAGATTTATAACAGAAGAATGGTGAAGTCAGCAAGATTTCACCATTCTTTTTTGCTCTTATGCTTGTAATTGTATTGATTTTTGTATCTTTGTACTTTCAAAAATAGTACGAATATGACATCAGAAAACAAAGCATATAATAAGTTAATCGAAGCTGGAGTGCACCCTTCTGCACAGCGTTTGGCCATCATGGAGTTCCTGATGGAAAATCATACCCACCCAACAGTAGAGGATGTTTATAAAGGTTTGTGTCCCAAAATTCCAACCCTAAGTAGGACTACCGTTTATAATACGCTGCGTTTATTTTCAGAACATCAAGCTGCTCAAATGATAACCATTGACGAGCATCGTGTGTGTTACGATGGTTGTGTAGAGCCCCATGTACATTTTTATTGTAAGAAATGCAAAAGGGTGATAGATTTGCCTGAAGAAGATGCACCGAAACTTGTTCAGAACAGAAATATTCACGGAAATATTGTTGATGAGATTCAGCTATACTACAAAGGCATCTGCACTGAATGTGCGCAGAAGGAGATAGCTGAACATTCTAATTAATAGAAAACAATACAATCTTAATTCGTAACTATCTGAATAATAGTTAAATATAAACCCATAGAGATTGGATGCTAATCTCTATGGGTTTGCTGTCTAAACTCATTGACTTTGACTATCAAACTCTTTGACTTTAACCGCTAAACTCTTTGACTTTGGTTGTCGCACTCAATGACATAGAATTTGAAGCAACAAATTGAGCCTCCAGTGAAAGAAGCTCAATTCGTTTCATGGTTTATTCAAGATGCAGACTTTTCTTGATGGCATTGATTTTTTCATCGGCCTCGGCATCGCAACGTTCGTAGCATCCGGCACATTTCATCGTGCCTTTTACTTCAAGGTAGAACTTTATTTTAGGCTCTGTACCCGATGGACGAACGCTAACCTTAGTACCATCATCGCAGAACCACTGTAGTACATTGCTGGTGTCGGGCATGTCAAGTTTGGAAACGTTTCCATTGATGTCACGCTGTTCAAGCGTCTGGTAGTCTTTCCAAACAACGACCTTTGAGCCTCCAAGATCTGTCGGCGGATTCTTTCTGAAATTCTCCATCATGGTCTTGATTTCGTCTGCACCAGTCTTTCCAGGACGCACTACATTGACGGTAAACTCCTTGGAGATACCGTATTCCAGATAGATGTCCAGAAGAAGATCGTAAAGCGTCTTACCTTGATCTTTGGCATACGCGCAAATTTCAGCCAAGAGACACATGGCACTCACTGCGTCCTTGTCACGAACAAAGTCGGCAGCCATGAAACCATAGCTCTCTTCGCCGCCGCCGATGTATTTCTTGCCGGGATCAGCAACGCGAATTTCACGAGCAATCCACTTGAAACCAGTATAACAATCTATCATTTCAATGTTGTTCTTCTCGGCAACTTTCCGAATCACCTCTGTGGTCACGATGGTCTTAACGATATAGTCAGTTGGCTTCAACATTCCCATGTTCTTGCGGTTGGTGATGATGTAATATAAGAAAATCAAGCATGTTTGGTTTCCGTTTATCAAGATCCACTCGCCCTTGTCGTTCTTGCATGCCATGCCAACACGGTCAGCATCAGGGTCACTGGCCATCACGATGTCGGCATCCAGTTGTTTGGCATCGCGCAAAGCCAATGTCAATGCTTCGCCATTTTCAGGGTTTGGAGAAACAACGGTAGGGAAGTTGCCATCCTTTACCATCTGTTCCTTAACACAGTGCACGTTGTCGAAGCCCCAATATTTGAGTGATCGCGGAATCATCTTCATACCAGTGCCGTGCAAAGGAGTGTAAACAATTTTCAAATCGTGCTGACGTTTAATCACTTCTGGATCAATGCTGACGGTCTTAACTGCATCGAGATAAGCCTGATCGATGTCCTCTCCGATGATTTGAAGCAGCTGTTTGTTACCTTCAAACTTAATATCTTCTACCTTTACCTTGTTCACCTCGTTGATGATTCCCATATCGTGTGGGGCCAATACTTGGGCACCATCTTCCCAATAAGCCTTGTATCCGTTGTATTCTTTGGGGTTGTGACTAGCTGTAATGTTCACACCAGCTTGGCAACCAAGATGCCTGATAGCGAAAGAACACTCGGGTGTAGGTCGCATGTCGTCGAACAAATATACCTTGATGCCATTGGCCGTGAAGATGTCAGCAACACTTTCAGCGAATTTACGACTGTTGTTGCGGCAATCATGGCACACGACAACGGATATGTCAGCACGATCTTGGAAGTTTTTCTTCAGGTAATTGGCAAATCCCTGGGTAGCCATGCCCACCGTATAGATGTTCATACGGTTGCTTCCGGCCCCCATGATACCACGAAGTCCACCTGTTCCAAACTCTAAATCTTTGTAGAAAGAATCGATCAAGTCTGTCTTGTCTTCAGCTTCAATCTTTGCTTTCACTTCATTCTGGGTCTCCTGATCAAATGCGGGAGTCAACCATTGTTTTGCCTTCTGTTCACACTGGGCAATCAGTTCTGCATTGTTTGCCATATCTTTATGCTGTTTAAGTTATACGTATTGTTTTACAAAGATAGTAATTTTAAATGAGAATTTTCTGGCATTAAGCGTTTTTTTGTACATTTGCAAAGAGCTTGTAAAATAGCGATTGATTAGAAACTTCAAGTTTTAAACTTATCGATAACCATGTATTACAAAGGACTAATAATAGCGGTGTCAACATTTCTTATTATCGGACTTTTTCACCCAGTGGTGATTAAGGTAGAGTATAAATGGGGCGTTCGTCCCTGGTGGATATTCCTGGTTATGGGCATTCTATCAGTCATAGCGTCACTTTTTGTAGAAGATGTCATGTTTTCATCGCTTCTTGGCGTATTGGGGGCTTCATGTTTGTGGACGATAGGTGAATTGTTCTCCCAAAAAAAACGGGTTGAAAAAGGATGGTTTCCAATGAATCCGAAGCGTAAAGATCAATATGACATCATCAACCCGGATGACAAATAATGTTTTGATGGGAATAGAAACAAGCGAATTCTGCATGAATGTTAATGGAGCGAATGTGGTAAGATAACCTTTTATCAGATGAAAACAGAACTAATAGTGGTCGGTAAGACAGATAATCCACATTTTATCGCAGGTATAGAGGACTATGTACGGAGGATTTGTCATTATGTACCATTCAACATAACCATGATTCCTGAGCTAAAAAACAACAAGAACAGGGGAGTGGAACAACAAAAAGTGCAGGAGGGGCAGTTGATTCTTAAGAAGATAGAGGCTGCTGATACAGTGGTCTTATTGGATGAGCACGGTAGAGAATTTCGGAGTGTTGAATTGGCTGAATGGATGGAAAAGAAGCAACAGTCGGTTAGAAAACTTGTTTTTGTGATCGGTGGCCCATACGGTTTCTCTCCTGAAGTGTATGCGCGTGCAAATGAGAAGATTTCTTTGTCTAAATTGACATTCTCGCACCAGATGGTTCGACTAATCTTTGTTGAGCAGTTGTATCGAGCTTGTACCATCCTGAAGGATGAGCCTTATCATCACGAATAGCCGCTAAAATCGTGTTATTGATGAGCGTACGAATGAACAACTAGTTGCAAATAAAAAGTCCTGAACATGTGTTCAGGACTTTTTATTTGCAACCTTTCTTCTGTGGTACCACCAGGAATCGAACCGGGGACACAAGGATTTTCAGTCCTTTGCTCTACCAACTGAGCTATGGCACCATTGCTTTTGCGGTTGCAAAGGTAAGAAATATTATCTAATCATCGAAACTTTTCTTGAAAAAATGTTACTGATTAATGTTTGTTAACAAACAGAACACACTATGAAAGTGCAGATATACGTCTGTCATCAGAGAAGTTTCCTCTGGTTAAGTACATACGCAAATAGTTTATTTACAGTGGATTCCATCCCTGAGCCCGTAGTGTAAATTCCTGATTGTCGCGTGTGATTAGTTGGGCACCCAATGATTCTTTGGTGATATGTCCAATCACTCTCACACCTTCTATCTGCTGTATCTTTTCATGATCGGTGATGGGAACGGTGAAAAGCAGTTCGTAGTCTTCGCCGCCATTCAACGCACAAGTCGTGACGTTCATGTTCAGTTCTTCTGCCATGACAGCTGTTTGGTAGTCAATCGGCAGGTTCTTCTCATAAATTCTACATCCGCATTTGCTTTGTTTGCATATATGTAGCAGTTCACTGCTCAATCCATCGGAGATGTCAATCATGGCAGTAGGGGGGATGTTGGCTGTCTGGAGCTTTTCTATGATGTCTCCTCTTGCTTCTGTCTGCAATTGCCTTTGCAGCAGATACTCTTTCCCTGCAAAGTCTGGTTGGAAGTTACCAAGCTCGCTAAGTTTCTTCTTCAGATGCTCAACAAGTTGATTGTCTTGTTCCTTTTGCGCTGCTTTAAGCTTCTTGTTGAGATCATCTACCTGCTGGTAATACACATCTTTCTCACGTTCTAACAGCATCAGTCCCATGTAGGCTGCACCTAAATCGCCGCTGACGCAAATCAAGTCAGTGTCTTTGGCACCGTTGCGATAAACGATGTCTTCCTTTTTTGCTTCCCCAATACAGGTAATGCTGATGGCAATACCCGTGCGAGAGGATGTCGTGTCACCTCCCACAATGTCCACATGCCATTTGTTGCAAGCCATTTGTAGGCCGCTGTAAAAAGCCTCCATGTCTTCAACATTGAATCTTTTGTCGATGGCAAGGCTCACCAACAACTGCTTAGGTGTTCCATTCATGGCAAATATATCGCTGATGTTCACCATGGCTGACTTGTAGCCAAGATGTTGCATGTCGATGTAGGTGAGGTCGAAATGAACGCCTTCCATCAGCATATCTGTGGTCATCAGTACTTCCTTATCGGGATAGTGCATCACGGCACAATCGTCACCAATACCAAGTTTTGTTGATTGGTTCTGTATTTGGATGTCTTTTGTGAGGTGATCAATGAGTTTGAATTCACCCAGTTTTGAAATGTCTGTCATTCGCTTGAGTGGTAATTTGCTGTAAAGTATATTGATTACAAAGTGAGTTGACAGGAGTATCCAATCACTTTTATAGAAACGTGAGCGTGTGGATGTACCTTGTCAACTCACTCATCAGCTTACGGTGAGTATGTGTTAACTTCTCTTGATGATTTCGCTCATGATTTCAGTCATCAGCGGTTGAGCTTTGTTCGCAGCAGCCTGAACCTCTTCATGAGAAACTTCGACGGGTTGTCCCTCAATGCCTAAATCTGTTATGATGCTCATTCCAAACACCTTGATGCCACAGTGACGAGCCACGATAACTTCGGGTACGGTGCTCATTCCAACAGCATCACCACCTAAACGATGATACATTCTGTATTCTGCTGGTGTTTCAAAAGTCGGTCCCTGTACGCCAACGTATACACCATGAACCACTCTGATACCTTTTTCTTTGGCAATTTTGTCAGCCAGTGTTCTCAGTTGTCCGTCATAGGCCTCATGCATGTCAGGGAATCTTGGGCCTGTTGGGAAGTTCTTTCCATGGAGTGGATGCTCAGGGAAGAAGTTGATATGATCATCGATGATCATCAAATCTCCAATTTTAAAGTCGGGATTCATTCCTCCCGAGGCATTGGAAACAAACAATGTTTCAATGCCCAGTTCGTACATAATGCGCTCTGGGAAGGTTACTTCTTTCATGTCATAACCTTCATAATAGTGGAATCGGCCTTGCATAGCCATGATGTCCTTACCGCCCAACTTGCCAAAAATAAGTTTGCCAGAATGACCTTCCACCGTGGACAGGGGGAAGTTTGGAATGTCAGTATAGGTGAATTCGTAACTATCTGTTATCTCTGAAGCTAATTGTCCTAGACCGGTTCCCAGGATGATTGCTGTCTTTGGACTTGTTGTCATCCTTTCTTTCAACCAGGATGCTGTTTCTTGAATTTTTTCGTACATAACTAATGATTTTATGATTGAATGCTTCTTCATCGTTTTGAAGAAAACTTATTTGTATTGGTAATGAATAAAGGGCATTCTTGACTTGGTCAGAGAGGCCGTCTACTGCAACCAGTCGCGTGGCATCTTTTTCGGTTGTGATGACAATTTTCGGTGACTTGATTGCCTCAAATTGTGCATTTAGTTTGTCAATGTCTTTCCTTGTGAACAGGTGGTGGTCAGCAAATTTCAATGGATGAATTTGCTGACAATGGTGTTTCAGGTCTTCATACATTTGCTTGGGCGAAGCAATGCCCGTTACCAAGAGTACGTTTGTATTCTTGATCGAATGGAGTGAGCGAGTTTCGCCTCCGAATATTGGTTGCAAACTACCATATTTAATCGTCGTGAAGAACAGTGATTGAAAAGGGTAGAGGTCCAGGTTTTTGGACAAAACCCGAAACTCCATTGGCTTTAAGTCTTTAGGACATTTAGTCACGATGACCATATCTGCTCGGTTTTTCCCACTCAATGGTTCGCGTAGACGACCGGCTGGCAACAGTTGGTCGTTCATGATGAACCGATGATAGTCTACCAGCAAGATGTTGATTCCTGGCTTTACATAGCGATGTTGGTAAGCATCGTCGAGGATGATTACATCAACATCTTTCGTTCCCGCATCAGATGTCAAGTTCTCAATGCCCCTCCTTCTGTTCGCATCCACAGCGACAAAGATGTTAGGGAATTTGGATTTCATCTGGAACGGCTCATCCCCAATTGCCTGCATGGTTGAATCTTCGCGCGCCAGTACATAGCCTTTGCTTTTTCGTTTATATCCCCTGGACAGCACACCCACTTTCATCCTGTCACCAAGGAGGCGTACCAGGTATTCAACATGCGGTGTTTTACCCGTTCCACCCACAGTCATGTTGCCAACGGAGATGATAGGAATATCGTATGTCTGCTCTTTCAGGATGCCCATTTCAAACATTTGATTGCGCAACCTTACACCAATTCCATACAGCCAACTCAGTGGCAGCAGCCATTCGTTAATCTTTATATAATCTCCTTCTGTCCTCATTCATTACATTGAGTCTTACTCGTACAACGCGTCATCATGTTTGATTGCCGCTGAGTTGATGCGAGTTAAGAACATGGTCTTGATGTTCTTGATTATCTGATGTTCAGATAAAAAGGTATACGAGCTTGAATCATATTTTGCTGATTCATTGTCTTGAGCAACATGAAAGGCTCGTAATATTCGCCTAATGTGGCTCGTAATTGCTCGTCAAGATAGTTGCCGCCGCTCATGGCACCCGTCAATTGATCCATCCAACCAGCCTTTGCAGGATAGTCTTGTGTGTAGAATTCATCGAGTTTAGCCAGCTTTGCAGCCTTTGCCACTGCTTTTTCAAGGCCACCTAATTCGTCTACCAACTTGATTTTCAAGGCATCTCGCCCTACGAAGACATGCCCTTGGGCGATAGCCTCTACTTGATTGACAGACAGTTTGCGCCCGTCAGCCACGCGTTGGCGGAAGAGAGCGTACCCTCTATCAATATATCTTGCGAGGTAACCGATTTCTTCTTCGTTCAGCGGTCGCGCTGACGAGCCAAACGTAGAATTCTTATTGGTCTTCACTTCATCAAACTTGATTCCCAATTTCTGTGTAAGCAACTGACTCATATCTGGTATCATGGCAAAAATACCGATGCTGCCCGTAAGTGTGGTAGGCTGCGCTACAATCCAATTAGCATTGCAACCCATATAATATCCGCCTGATGCAGCCATGTCGCCCATCGAAACCACTACGGGTTTCTTCTTCTTCAATTGCTCAACCTGATTCCACATCTGCTCTGAAGCGTATGCACTTCCGCCGCCTGAGTTGATTCTAAGAACAACAGCTTTCACGTCATCATCTTCCGCCAAAGCCTCCAAATCCTTGCACACTTCCGAACCTACAATCATGTGTTCAGCTCCAAACATGCTGCCAGTCACCGGATTGTCGACGATAGAGCCGTATGCATAATACACCGCAACCTGTTTTCCTTCGCTCTCTTCCTTGACGCTACGCATGTCTGTAACGCCCACTTGGTTGACTGGATCATCCTTTTCGAGTCCGAATATCTTCTTCACTTCGTCCTTCACTTGGTTGGTATAAAGCAAGCCATCCACCAGTTTGGCATCCACATAGTCCTTTGGATTGCTGAAAGTAATCAGGCTGTCGGCATATTGGTTCAACTTATCCACGTTGATTTTTCTGCTGTCACTCACTGCCTTGAGCACGTCTGACCAGATACCGTCAATGTAAGCCTGCGTTTGCTCACGACTGGGATCGCTCATCTTGTCGGCGATGTACATTTCTGTGGCACTCTTGTATTTTCCAACCTTGACGACTTGATATTGTATACCGACTTTTTTCAGCAAATCTTTCACAAACATTGGTTGAGCGCCTATGCCGTGCCAATCAATCATGCCTTGTGGATTCAGAAAAACCTTGTCAGCCACAGAAGCCAAATAGTAGTTGCCCTGGGTGTAGTTATCTCCGTAAGCAATGATTTTTTTGCCGCTTTTTTTAAAGTCTAAGAGTGCGTTTCTTATCTCTTGTCTACTGGCATAATTAGCCAAAAATATACCCGACTGTATATAAATACCCTTGATTCTGTCATTATTTTTTGCTTTTTTGATGGCAGAAAGAATGTCGTCAAGCCCTACGGAACCAAGTTCGTTTCCGGTGAGCATTCCCCAAACATTATCACTACCTTGTTCAGCCAAACTACCTGAAAGATTTAAAACAAGAACGGAGTTTTTGCTAACATTTTGAGTAGCTTGCGCAGATGATATCAAGCCCACTATACTCATCGTGCCAAAAATCACCACAATCAGTCCAAAAACGATCAGTCCTACGACTGTTGCTCCAACATATTTGAAAAAATCTTTCATAGAGATAAAGTTTTGATTACTGAATGCAAATATACTTAATTTTATTCATAATGTCATGAAATACTTCGTTTTTTTAAGTAATCTGTCATATATTTGTCATCATGAACAAAGTAATTATCATTGGAGCCTCATCAGGAATGGGGAAAGAACTGGCGCAACTCTTTTATGATGCCGGTTGGATTGTCGGGATAGCGGCCCGACGCATCGACTGTTTGAATACATGGAGAGAAGAAAAACTTAGTGGTAACTTCTCCGTAAGTAATGGCTCGCAAGCTCGCACTTCAACCATCCATACTGCCCAAATTGATGTATGTAGCGATGGTGCTCCTGCCCAATTGCTCGATTTAATCGGGCGGATGGGTGGGGTAGACTTGTATTTGCACGTGTCAGGTGTCGGAAAAATCAACCAAGAGCTTGAGGAAGATATAGAGCTGAACACGGTAAACACCAATGGCATGGGGTTCGTCAGGATGGTGGGAGCAGCCTACAGATATATGGCAGCGCATGAGGGGGGCCACATTGCCGTGATATCATCCATTGCCGGAACCAAGGGATTAGGGCCAGCACCGGCATACAGTGCAACCAAATCCATGCAAAACATTTACATTCAGTCACTTGAGCAATTGGCTAATTCTCGAAAACTCAACATCAAGTTTACGGATCTTAGGCCAGGTTTTGTAGACACTCCTTTGCTCAATGGAGGATCATATCCCATGATGATGAATCAGAAGATAGTTGCCACCAAGATGTTTCATGCCATCATGCGTCATGAGCATGTACGCATCATCGACTGGCGTTGGTCTGTTTTGGTTGCATTATGGAAGCTGGTACCCAATTGGATTTGGAGGAGAATACCACTGAAAAGATGACGCAATAGGATGTGTCCGAGGGGTGTCCGAAACAGTCTGTTGGTCGCTAAGGATGTCCTCAGAAAACATACATGATATACATGCCGTTTCAATCTCATTGAGTTAATCGTCCAATGTCAATGAGTTTGGCCTCCAATGTCAATGAGTTTGGGCTCCAATGTCAATGAGTTTAACTTCCAATATCAATGACTTTAAGATGATATAGGCAATAGATTGAATATCATGTATTTAAAACATGTGTTCAATCAGGTTTTCATCTTCGGTGAAGCGGAAATGCTACTTCTTATTTGAAGCGTGCTTATCACATCATTTGTAAATGCCGTAATTAGTGTTTACTTAATAAATAATAATCTTTTGATATACACAAATAATATCGTTTTATCTTCGGTTGTTTAACATAAAATTCGTACCTTTACAGAGTTAATTCATAAGTGAGATGAAGTATACTTCACATTTGAACCAGTTATCGGTCAATATGTTCCGTTCATCTTTTGATGAGCTGGGATAGATGCTCTTAACATTCTAATATTAGGGATTATATATATTTTTAACCTTGTAATCAATGACTATTTGCTGAACCTTGTCTTTCCCATATAACTCTTGATAAATTAGAGTTGGATTATATCTGAAAAAACCTTCTTTATCGTAGGAATTATTATTCTTATTATATTTCTTTCTTGTCAGAACAAACGACATACGTTGTGATCTTTGGGCATTTCGTCTTTCGGTAAAGAGGTAATTGGGCAAGTTCTGATCATAAGAAAATATCAAAAATTTGGGATTATTCTCGTTCTCTTCCCCATAGTATTTTTCATACCAAATTTCGACATTGCGAGGATCGGTACCAAAATGAAGTTTATCACCTTTTTGAATCCCAGAGAATAGATCTCTTTTGTTAAGATCATCCAAGATACTATTCTTCACATCATAAGAGCAAATAATGCGAGAAACAACATCTCTTATTTTCCAACTCTCACAGCCTTCACTCTCAACCCTGATTATAATATTATATTCTTTACCATTAGTGTTTACTGAAATTTTAGTAAAACCTACATGCTGAGGAATAACATAATGAAGGCCATCGCCTTTTCTTTCAATGGATAAAACACTATTGTCTTTTACTTTAATCTGTGGTTCCCCTAACTTTGATTTACCCATAATGCCCTCAATAGTTGTTACCTTTCCTATCGAATCTATGGAACATTGAACATAAAAACTATCACTCTCAGGTTCATTATCATCACTGCATGATGATAACGATAATAGTGCAATGAATCCACCAATTAATATGCATGCCAGTGAAAGACTTGCACATACTGGTGAACAAATTCTTATAATATTTAATCTTATATTCATTTGCTTCGCTTTATATTCGGATTATTATACGCTATATAAATATAGTATAGGGTGGAAATAATTATGTACAGTTCTTTCGAGAAAAGTAATGATTAATTAGAAACTGTAGCCAGTCAGAGACTGGCTAATACCTGCATCATAGTTAACGTGATAAACAGATTATAGTCTCTCATAATTTCCCTAAACTATTATTTCTTTGATATATACGGATTTATTCCAAAATTATATTTAAGGTTGTGTCCTCCACCTTGAAATGAGATATCAGGCTCCTCTATCTCATAGTATCCATTATCAGAGCCACCCCAGCCCATATTATTATGTACATATACGAGATCTGTCGAATCTGGCATTTTTCCAATTAAGAAGCCATCTATAATCCAAGCATGTCCTTCATTCTTATCCGTTTTGGCATCCGCATGAACTAACTTTTTTTGTTTAAGTGATTGATAAATTGTATTCCAGTCCCACTCCGTTCTATTGTCGCATTTCATTCCTGCTAAATTCAATGCAGTGACAATTGAATTACGCTTTGTACTAGTCCCATTACAAGTATAAGTAGCTCCCACCTTTTCTCCAATCCATTTCATGAGATAACCAACTTGATTCTTAACAGCCTTTGGAGAGTTGTTGGAAATTATATTAGTTCGCTTTACTTCTTTCCAATTGACAGGTGTTCCATTGATAGTCAATGATGGCTCATAGTATGCCATTGCCTGAGCAATAGCCACCACCCCACAACCTGCAGCATATCTCCCATCTGAACTTTGAGGACAGTTTTGAGCAAGTTTACAATTGTACGGAGCACCCTGATCCCAAGCTGTAGTAGAAAGAGGAAGATAATCGGTAGACTTTTCATAGGAAATCGCACTTTCGTAAAAATCATATAAATCCCAAGTCTTTGCACTCCTAGTCGCTATCTTATCTTTCTTAGTTATAGCAGAGTCCTTCAAAGATTTTTTGATATTTTCAAATTTTTTTACTCTGCTAAGGTTAGCATTCACACTGATTTTCAGAAGTTCGCGCTTGAAGTCTCTTTCTTCGTCTGTAAGGTATCCTGTTGTATCTGGTATATAGGCAATAATATTTGGAGCCCTTAGATCACCCGCTACTAAAGCGTATCCGCAACCATTTTCATATTGCATTTGAATTTTATAAATAAGAGTATTTTCAATCTGACTTTCAAGCTTTCCACTTCTTGTTTGCGATTGTAAATATAACGGAATATTATACCTATCTATAATGTTAAACACCATATTACTTGGATTGCTCCTTGAATTCAAGCCCATCGATATTGACTCTTGAAAGTTTTTTAGAAGATTCAACGCCTTATTTTCGGGAATGGTGTAATCATCCAATAAACTTACTCTTTCATAATAGGACAGTTCTTCATTAACTAAGGTTTCATCCTCCTTGTTATTTATTACAGAATCATTTTTTGTGCATCCTTGCAATATTATCACTGCAATGGCAGCTAAAAAGTAATACTTGAATTGTCTCATAGTTTTATTTTTTTACAAGTTTTCTACTATAAGTCTTACCTTCTATTTCTAGAATACATACACTCATTCCTCTTGGAAGACGATTTGCGTCCATATGGTATATGTACTTTTGTTCGTTAGCAAGTTTGTCTTTAACGATTGTTATTTGCTGGTTCATGTTTACTCCAGCTATTCTCAGAGAAAAGACTTTTCCTAAAGGAATTTGCAAAATAATATCAGTACCTTCTTCATTTACTATAGATTTAGTAAGCGCAATTAAGTTATTGTTGTCTTCCAAATCTGACAGTAAGGTATCCTTACTTATGTTTTCGTAATTCTGCTCTAAAATCTCTTTGATATATTTTTTTGTAAAAAACTCACAAGATGGATATATATATGAGCCATCACTTGTATAAGAAGATTTAGCCCATTCCTCTTTTATTTTTTCAATTATACTACCATATTTTTCTGCAGCTATTCTGCAAAACAAAAAAGAAAGAAGTTCTTTGTCATGAACGAGTTCATTATTATCTAATCGTGAGAATAAGAGATTGGATAAATAACAGATGCTTTCTTGCAGATGTTTTTTTCCATATCCAACAAGTTCCTCACTTGCTGGATTTTCTAAGATTTCATCTACAGAAACAATATCTTTATTGCTATCGTACTCATTCACAGAATTAGACCAGTTTTCAAATAGTCTGTCAAAATTTTGATAAACCTTGACATCTTGTGAGAGCAATTTTCTAATTAAAGCTTCCTGGTTGTAGTCAAGAGCGACCTGAAGTTCCCTAGTTAACCCGTCTTTTATAGACTCCTTTAGAGTATATCTACTTTGGATACTTTGTAATGAAGTTCCTCGTGTAGCATTTGCCATATGTCGATAAGGTCGCGAAACCTCTTTATAATAATATATAAATGGCTTACCAAATTCGTTCCCATTCAAAGAATTTCGCTCGTGAGTTATTCTTCCACACTTTCCTATTTTACTTTCAAAGGCATATCCATGTAAAAGTTGATTAGCATAGTTTGTCACTGCGAAATGGCTTATACCAGTCATCGTACTATCTTTAGAGTATCCCATAACGACCATCGAGCCACCCACATCCCTCTTATATGTTTCAGCATTATTATATCTATAGGGTTTATTTGCAAAATAATCATCCCATGTTTTCCAAACTGACGGAGAGCCATAAGTAGAGTTTCCAATCCATACATTTCGATCTGTTATCCCTCCAGCCCAAGCTGCTGAATTATATTTGGCATTATCCTCTGCCATTAAAATAGCATCTCCAGATTTTAAGTTAGGAAATCTTGATAGATATTTAGATGGTGCATCCTTAAAGCCGCAATACACATCGCAATGCCCCCATGTAATCCACCATGCACTTGTAGACGAAACTAATACTTTCCAATTTGGATTATTCCTTCTGTGCTGTATTTTTTTTCTTGCGCCTTCTAACCAATAATAGTCTGCAGGCGAATAGTATGTATATGGTTCAGAATTAAAAAGCATTTTATCTCCATCTAGTAAAAATAGACGGACGCTAGCATCAGTTTTTGATGTAAAATAGTTTAAAGTCTCTGAAAAATTCACAGGTGCATTTATCATAAAACCTGCTACTGGTACTTTTTCATTTAAAACAGCTCCATTATAATAAATATTAACTAGTCCAGCTCTAGGAATTTCCATGTTAGCATATAAATTATATTTAGAACAGACAACTAGATAGTAATCTCCTGCAGGCACAGTTATATCTAGTCTTGATTGTAGACCATCATAATCGTCATTACTCCATGAATATTTATTGGGATCATCTATCTTATAAAAATACATATAAGTGTCTACATCATTATAATCTTCTCCTTCTACAGGTGTAGTGTGAAGTATTATTCTTTCAGTAGTCTGAACAGATATCTTCCGATGATATGTATATGTAACTGGGATATTTTTCCAAGCAGTTACCTTGCTGTTATCTTTTATTTCTATATTTTCAGGGGTGACCTCCCACGTATTTTTACTTTTACTTTCATTTGCTTGGGTGGGACTTTGTACTGAACGTCGTATTTGTTTATTTTGCAATGAAGTAAAAGATGGCTCAATAGTTCTTATTAATTGACGAGAATCCTTTGCGAGTTGAACTACGTCTATTTCCGGGTAAAATGGGCTTGCAGAAGAAAAGCAAATTGTATTATTCCCTTTCTTGCAAAAAACCATAGGTACCCCCTTAATACCTGTAATTTCCCAAGACGCATTCTTGCAGTCTAACTTTCCTTGATATTTACCATTGACATAGACGGAAATGTTCTGAAAAGTTCTATCTGGTAAATATGTAGATAAGACATTAGCTAAAAAATAATAATTCCCTTCTTGTGGCACTTCAATATTAAATGATTTTTCAAGAGTAGGAGCTATATTCTCTTTTTTTGTCGTACTCTTTGCAATGCTAAATAGCTTTGAGGGTCTCTTAATCGTTCTGCCATTAGTAAAGAAATAGACCTCAGTATTAGAAGGTGCCTTTTTGTTAACTACCCCAAAATCATTCCAACTCGTTTGAATGCCTTGAGGTTGTCCAAAACTATATACAGATTGTAAAATAAATATGGCAAGCAATAGTTTTTTCATATTTTTCTTATGATTTTAATTAACGACTATTTCTGTATATAAAAGTTCACTATGAAACTGATGCGATACTATACAAAACAGATAGATTACCACAAATCGAATATCAAGTGAACTTTCATCTATTTCGTAGAGATTTATTTATCTACATTCGCAGCAATCCAACTCCCGTCCCAACATTTAGCACGACCTATAATATGACTTGGAGACATTAAGTTCATAGTATAATATCCTGTACACCAGTAGAGCTGCTGCCTAATAATATTTCCATGCGCGACTTTACTTCCCTGGCAAGGACTTGGGAGCGGAGCTAATGGAATGTTAAAGTATATATCCCAGAATAATTCTAGATCCGTATCCGCAGAGGTGAAATCCGTGTTCACATTTTCTCTAGACCACGCCTCCACTTGAACTCCACATGAAGACTTCAAAACGGTACGACTTTTCCAAAATGAAGCCTGGACTTTCGTCCTTCCATCTTGTGCAACTCTTGTAGGAATTGGAGTTATTATTCGAGTTACCTCAATTATAGGATTCCCTGTATAGCATAATACGATACCCTTTTCAAGCTGATATTTACCAAAAGATACCGCAGGATATGATTCTAAATTATCCAAGATACTTTTTTCCTGATCAAGATATTTCTTGATATTTTTATAAGCAGTTTTTTCTATGGCATAGATAGTATAGCCGGCCGCACCAAATTTATAAATAGTGTCAGCAACCTCAAACTCCAAGTTTTTATTTAGGATAGAACCTATAGCTGTATTTTCTTTAAATAAATCAATGATACTAGTATTCTCATTACACAATTTTGTTTTTGTATTCAAATGGTTATTGTCGAATGATGCAATAAAAGCATCTAAATCAGAATCATTTGCAAAATGCGTTCGGAGTAATACAGGTGATTCCTGTTGAATATCTTCCTCATTAGAACAACTGCTAAATACAGTTGCCATAAGTAAGGAGCAAAAAAGTAATATTAGGAATGTAATTAGAGATAATCGCTTAATATCTAAGCTGTTCCACTGTAATAAATAATTACAAATATCAGACTTTTTCATAACTATTATTTTTTATTGATTAATATTGTAAATGGTAAACTCTGTAGAAAGACTCGTTATAAACATAAGCTATCCTACAATAACAATTTGTAAGTAAACGTCTGAAGAAATTATTTTGTATTTTACTAGAACGATATAAACAATTACTTTAGGTAGACTAGCCTTTTAACTGCTTTATTATACCGCCTCTACTAGTTTAATGGAAAATTGTTACAGTCTCTCATATTGTTCCACATCTATGACTCACTGCAGAACACTCATAATATCCGTAGTAAGTGATATAAATAGTTGAGAACATAAGAATTAGTATTTGTCCTTTCCAACTAATCTTTTGTCTTAGGTCGACAAATCGTCTTGCTTTATTACGAAACCAACTTTATCATAAACATTTTAATATATTATTTCACCACAAAAATATAAATTTATATTGTTTAAAACAAGAAAAATAAGTTTTTTTTAATAATTTGCAATTTCTTGGTATTTATGCTATATTTGTAGCTATATTTAATATCTACACATTGTTTATATGAATAAAAACATTATTTCATTAAAAGATTTCGAGATTACTCCAAATGAGAATGTAATTGAGCGTAGTCAAAATTTCCAAAGTTACATTGACCAAATGGAGCAGTTCGGCTGCAAAAGTTATTGGGTCATGGCAAGAACAGGAGTTGGAGCCAAGATGCAAATTGAGGGCTATGACGGTGAGGTTTCCGCATACATTTCTAATGATTACCTTGGTATGTCGCAAAGGACTGAGACCAAGGAGGCTGGTATAAATGCCGTCCTGAAATACGGTACAGGGGCAAGTGCCGCTCAAGCCATAGGAGGCTATTTAGACATCCATCAGCAGTTGGAGCAAGGCATTGCAAAGTTTGTAGGACAAGGAGATGCCATTCTATTTTCATCAGGTTTTGGTGCCAATGCAGGTTTGCTCCGTGCTATATTGGGAAAAAATGACATAGCCTACATTGATTCGTATATCCATACCAGTGCCACAAGTGGTTTAATAGGAACCAATGTAAAGCATATAGGACACAACGACATTGACTATCTTGACATGATCCTTGAACGGGAAGCGGGAAAATATCAGACTCGATTGGTCATCATTGATGGGGTCTATTCCCAAAATGGAGATTTGTCAAAACTCCCGGAATACATTACAGTCTGCAAGAAGCACAATTGTCTCCTTATGATGGATGATGCCCACGGTATCGGAGTTATGGGAGAAGGCGGCAGGGGAACTGCCGAATATTATAATTGTCTGGGGCAGGTTGATATTATTACAGGTACTTTCAGTAAATCTTTCGGGTGTGTCGGCGGTTTCGTTGCCGCGTCAGAAAAACTGATTCAGTATCTGAGATATTATGCTGATAGTAATGTCTTTTCCGCAGCAATGACTCCGCAGGTTGCAGCATCTTCACTGAAGGCGCTGGAACTCATACAGACACAACCAGAGATTCGCAAGAAGTTGTGGGCTAATGTCAATTATCTGCGCAAACGACTGACAGAGGAAGGCTTTGATATAGGCTGCTCGGTATCAGCCATATTTCCTATTATGGTAAGAGACAATAGAAAAGTATATGAAATAGCACGTGAATTACAAAAAAGATGTATCTTTGTAAGCGGTATCACATATCCTGCGGTAAGAACCAAAGAAGCACGGCTTAGAGTTAGTGTATTGGCTTCTCACGAGATAGAACAGTTAGAGCAATTAGTGACTGCTCTTTTGGAAATCAGAAAATCAATTCCTTTTTAGATGGCAGAAGAAGAAAATAAACCCAAAAGATACAGAAGGACAAACGTCGATATACAGGCAGACATTATCAAGGCAGCAGAAAGTCTGATTAAGAAAAAAGGCTTTGCATCAATGCTGGTGACAGAGCTTATCAAGAAAGCCAGAATAGAGCCGCTTGTGTTCTATAACAGATATGACAATCTTAGCAAATTTTATGATGAATTCGTTAAGAGGTATGACTATTGGTTTAAGGATGTGCTCACTGGTGTTCAATTTCCTACAGATTCAGAATTGGGCTATATCAGTATTTTCAAGGATGTACAGAAAGCACTTCAAGATAAATCAGTGATGTTGGAACTGTTACGCTGGGAGATTGCTGAAGGAAATGAGACCACAGTCCGTACGGCCATGCTCAGAGAAATGCACACTTTACCTCTTGTCAATATCTATGAAGAGAAATTCAAGGACACTGGTATTGATATATCCGCCATATCATCCCTGATAATCGGTGGCATTTATTACCTTAACCTTCACAGAGAGCGTTCCAAATTCTCAGACATTGACTTGAATACGGAACAAGGTAGAAAACGTATAGAAAATGCCTTAGAGGAACTTGGACACATGATATTCCACTACCATGAAGTTAATAATTAGTGTTTACTGAATAAATTTTAATCTTTTGATATACAATAAAATATATCGTTTTATCTTCGGTTGTTTAACACAAAATTCGTAGCTTTACAGTGTTAAATCATGAGTCAGATGAAGTATACTTTACATTTGAAACAGTTAACGGTCGATATGTTCCGTTCATCTTTTGATGAGCTGGACAAGAATAATCGCTGGGTAAAATTAGGCGATCTTCTTCCATGGACAGAACTGGAAAAGGTATACAACTCCAGACTTGACAATGAAGTTGAAGGTGCAGGTAACAAGCCTGCCCGCATGATTATCGGTGCATGTATCATCAAGCCTAAGTTTTCCCTTTCTGACGAGGATACACCTTTATAGACCACCACAGCTGGGATGCCTACAACGAAAGTACTGATCTCTCACTACAGATTCAACTTTTCAAAGAACGATTCGGATACCTTCCCGCTACTATTCTTGCAGACAATATCTACATGAACCATGCAAACAGAAGGATTCTCAAAGAATATGAGATAAAGACTTACTGCAAACCATTAGGTCGACCACCAAAGGAACCTAAAAGTCCCGAATATCTCAAGAAGATGGCCAAGGCCGTCGGAGAACGAAACGAAGTCGAATACTCTTTCGGCACAGGCAAGAGAGTCTATCGAGCCAATAACATC